>JAYVMH010000031.1:0-25331 GCA_043759015.1 Actinomycetota bacterium | reverse complement strand
TTACCCGTCGTGCCGTCTCGTCTATCTCGACCCTCGACCAGCGTCGTCGGAGCTGGCACGCATCTACCCGGACAGTTACCACGCCTTCGCCTTCGACGAGGGCGAGTTCGGCTCGTCCACCGGGTGCGCAGCCGGCTCGAAGCGTCCCGCACTTTCGGGTCACTGAGACCCCCTGTCGATGCCTTGGACCGCGCCTGAAGGCAAAGCAATGATTCTGTGCGAGCTCGGCGCACAGCCCGGCGATGCCACATGGAACCTCACCGACGACGAAGCCACCGAGCGATGCGTGGCCACGCTCGCACCGCTCATACCGGATGTACGTTCACGGCTCCTGGGCTCCGTGGTGCAACGCCAACCGCTGGCGTACCCCGTGTTCTCCCTGGCCTACGAGCCGGACCGCGCGGACCTCGCTTCGAACGGCACTGGCGTCGAAGGCCTGCTCAGCGTCGGCCGGAACAGCGAGTTCGACCACATCCTCATGGAAGACACCTTCTGGCGCCTCCGCCGCCGCTTGCCGGCGGTGGCTGACAGACTGCTGACCCAGTTCGTGCGTGCCTGATGACAGCCAGCTCTGACGGTCGCACCTGCCGGTCGCCTCAGCAGTCCTGGGAGCTCATGCGACCGCTCGTTCAGGCGCCTACGGCAACGGTGGATTCTCGTCGAGCAGGCCGGCGGCACGGGCGTACCGGACGAGGTCGGCGCGGCTGCGTAGGTTGAGCTTCTGCTGGATGTGGGCGCGGTGCGTCTCGACGGTCCGGACCGACACGGTGAGCTCGGTGGCGATCTCCGCATTGGTCCACCCCAACGCCACATACCGCAGGACGTCGACCTCCCGAGCGGACAGATCGCCGCCCGGTCCGTGGAACGGTGCACTCGGGCTGTGGGTGCCGAGCAGTGCGGCGCCGAGGGGCGGGTGCACGTACTGTCGTCCGGCGGCCACCTGGCGGACGGCTTGGACGAGTTCGACATCGGCGGCGTCTTTGACCATGTAGCCGTCGGCACCGGCTTCGAAGGCGCGTCTGAGGTAGGCGACGTCGTCGTGGACCGTCAGTACGAGGACGCGGGTGTCCGGGCTCCTTTGGCGGATCTCGGCGATGGCGTTGATGCCGCTGCCGTCGGGCAGGCCGACGTCCATGACGAACACGTCGGGTCGTTCGGTGGCGGCAAGGGTCACGGCGTCGTGGACCGTGCCGGCCTCACCGACCACGGTGAGGTCGTCTTCGGCGTCGAGGATTCGCCGTAGTCCCCCGCGCACGATGCCGTGGTCGTCGCACAACGCCACCCGAACGAGAATCGGATCAGCCAAGGGGCACCTCGAGAACCACGGTCGTCCCGCCGCCTGGTGCCGACACGACGCGCACTGTGCCGCCGGCGATTTCAGCTCGCTCCGTCATCCCTCGCAGGCCGAGGTGCCCGCCCGCTGGCTGCGCGGGATCGAAGCCGACGCCGTCGTCCTCGATGAGGGCACGAAGCCGGCCGCCGGCGACCGTGACGGCGACGCTGGCGTTGCGGGCGCGGGCGTGCCGGACGATGTTGGTGAGGGCTTCTTGCACGACCCTGTAGACGACCGTGGCCACGTCGGCGGGAACCTCGTGCTGCTCGGGTGGCGAGTCGACGACGACATCGACGGTGAGTCCGGTGCGCTCACCGACATCGGTGACAAGCCGTGACAACGCAGGCGCCAGCCCGACGTCGTCGAGCACGGTCGGGCGAAGCTCGAACGCAAGGGCGCGGGTGCGGCGGAGCGCGTCGGCGATCAGCTGGCGGATCTCTCCGACGTGCTGATTCGATTCGGCGCCGGCGTTGTCGCCCAGCAGGTCATCTTCCATCAGCCGCAACCCGAGCAGGACAGAAGTGAGCGCCTGACCGATGTCGTCGTGGAGATCACGCGAGACACGGGCCCGTTCGGCCTCCTGGGCGGCGATCACGGCCGCGAGCAGCTCTCGTCGTGCCCGCCCGTTGTCTTCCGCCACGATCCTTCGTGCTGCCTCGTCGGCGCGTGCTCGCTCCGACGCGACGAGCTCGACGCTTTCGATCGCGGCTGCCGCGAACGCTGCCAGGACCGTCACCAGGCCTTCGTCGTGGGCGTCGAACACGTCGCCGCCCTGCTTCTCGGTGAGGTACAGATTGCCGTAGCGGCGGTCGCCCCGCCTGATGGGCGCGCCGAGGAACGAACGCATGATCGGATGATGGGCCGGGAACCCGCACGAGCGGGGATCCCCGGTAAGGTCCGCCAACCGGACGGGAGCATCGGCCACGATGACCCGCTGCAGCAACCCGCGGCCGGTCGGAGTGTCACCGATCCGGGCGACGGTGTCAGTGTCGATGCCGTGGTGGACGAACGACACGATGCTGCCGTCGCGGTCGTAGACGGCAAGTGCCGCGAACCGCGCTTGTGTCACCTCGGCGGCTCCAGCGACGATCCGCTGCAGGATGGCTGGGAGGTCGTGTTCACCAACGGTGTCGAGCGCCCGGTCGATGAGGACGCGCACACGAGCAGGCCACGAGACCGCAGGCTCGCCAGGTCCGGACGTCGTGAACTGCGACATACTGTAGTAGCGAGACTAGCAGCGATGCTCGAGATGGGCCACGGGTGGATCCGGTCGTTCGGAGTCGACTGTTGCCTGCTGGATCAGCCTGAAGCAGACCAGCCCACCGCTTGGACCGTTCGAAGCCGTTGCGTGAAGGCCGGCGGTCACCTCGCTGCGGCAGGCAGTCCGGTCCGGTGACCGTGGCGGTCGGGTGCCGGGCCGGACGGAGCGGTCGGCGCCTGTGCTGGCGGCGTCGGGAGACGGAGCCGCTTGAGCATGATGGCGTTGACGGCGACGATGACGCTGGAGCCGGACATGGACAGCGCGGCGATCTCGGGTCGTAGGACCAGTCCGAACGCCGGCTCGAAGACGCCGGCGGCGATGGGCAGGGCGATGGCGTTGTAGCCGATGGCCCAGCCGAGGTTCTGGCGCATCTTGCGGACGGTTCCCCGGCCGATCTGGAGCGCCACCGCGACGTCGAGGGGATCGCTGCGCATGAGCACGATGTCGGCGGTCTCGATCGCGACGTCGGTGCCGGCTCCGATGGCGATGCCGACGTCGGCCTGAGCGAGAGCGGGGGCGTCGTTGACGCCGTCACCGACCATGGCGACCTTGCGTCGGTTCGCTTGGAGTTCGGCGACCTTGGACGCCTTGTCGCCGGGGAGAACGTCGGCGATGACGGTGGTGACGCCGAGCAGGGAGGCGATTCGTCGTGCGGTGGCCTCGTTGTCACCGGTGAGCATCACGACCTCGATGCCGAGTGCACGCAAGGCGGTGACGGCCGCAGCTGCGGTGGGTCGGGGTGCGTCGGCCATGGCGATGAGGCCGGCGGTGTGACCGTCGACGGCGACGAGCACGGCGGTGCGGCCGCCGTCGGCGAGCTCGGCTTGGCGGGCAGCGAGGTCGCCGATCGTGACGTGCTCGCGTTCCATGAGGCGCAAGTTCCCCACGGCGACTCGGTGGCCGTCGACGGTGGCGACCGCTCCGTGGCCGGGGACGCTTTCGAACTGCTCGGCGCGTAGCCGGGGCGCGTTGCGTCGTGCCGCCTCGGTGACGACCGCGCGGGCCAGGGGGTGTTCGCTCTCCTGCTCGACCGCGGCGGCGAGGGCGAGGAGGCGTGTTTCGTCGGCGCCGGTGACGATGATGTCGGTGACCTCGGGTTCGCCCTTGGTGAGGGTGCCGGTCTTGTCCATCACGACGGTGTCGATGTGCGCGGCGGTCTCGAGGGCGATCGCGCTCTTGAAGAGCACGCCGCGTCGGGCGCCGAGGCCCGAGCCGACCATGATGGCGGTCGGGGTGGCCAGGCCGAGGGCGTCGGGGCACGTGATGACCACCACGGTGATGGCGAAGAGCATGGCCTCACGCGCGGATCGACCGACGATCACGTCCCAGACCAGGAACGTGACGGTGCCGCCCAGTAGCGCGACGAAGACCAGCCAGAACGCGGCCCGGTCGGCGAGGCGTTGGCCGGGTGCCTTGGAGTTCTGGGCTTCCTGGACGAGTTTGACGATCTGGGCCAGAGCGGTGTCGGCGCCGACGTTCGTGGCGCGCACGCGGAGCGTGCCGGTCGTGTTCAGGGTGGCGCCAATGACGTGGTCGCCCGGAGCTTTGTGAACTGGCAGGCTCTCGCCCGTGACCATGGACTCGTCGAGGTCGCTGTCGCCGTCTTCGACGATGCCATCGACCGCGACTTTGGAACCGGGTCGAACGAGCAGCAGATCGTTGACCTGGACATCGGCGGTGGGGATCTCGACCGTGTCGTCGCCACGCAGGACGGTAGCCATGGGCGGGGCGAGGTCCAAGAGGGTGCGGATCGCATCGTTGGCACCGCCGCGAGCGCGCATCTCGAACCAGTGGCCGAGGAGCACGAACGCCGACAGCACGGTGGCCGCCTCGTAGAACACGTCGCCACCACCGGTGAGCGTCACTCCGAGCGAATACAGCCATCCGGCGCCCACACCGACCGCGACGAGGACCATCATGTCGAGCGTTCGTGCGCGTAGTGCCCGGAACGCGCCGTCGAAGAAGATCCAGGCGGCGTAGAACACGACGGGCAGGCTGAGGAGCAGTTGGAAGATGTCGTCGCGCATCGCGAACGGGGCGACGACCGTGAAGTGGAAGACGTCGCGTCCGATGGGCGACCAGAGCAGCACCGGGATGGAGAACACCGCAGCGATGACGAACCGTCGGCGCATGTCGGCGACCATGGCACCCATCGTCATGTGGGCGTGGCCGCCATGGCCCATCATGTCGTGCGGCGACTGCACCGCCGTGTGGTCCTTCTCGTGCGCGCTGGGGCCGCCGCCGCTAGGGCGGCCCGGACGAGGTTCGGCCATCGGGTGGCACAGGTGGCCGGGGACGGACTGCCCGGCGCAGTGAAAGCCGCACTCCTCGACCCAGCGTCTGAGCTCGACCAGGTTGGTCACGGCGGGGTCGTAGGTGACCGTGGCCGTCTGCGCCGTGGCGTTGGCCGAGACGCTAGCGACGCCGGGAAGCCGTCCTAGGGTGCGTTCGACCACGGTCTGTTCGCTCGCCCAGTGCAAGCCGGTGACGTCGAGAACGGCAGTCGAGGTGGTCGTTGGACCCGTGTGATGTGGTCCGTGTCCTCCGTGTTGGAGGTGCGGGTCCGCTGTGCTCACGGTGGTCTCCTCGTGATCGGGCGCGGTGCGGGGGGCGCGGGTTGATGGTCCCACGCTCTCGGCGGGTGCGCATCCGTACAGGACACGTACCGAACCTGCGGGACTTCACCGTCTACGAGACGGACCGGTCCGTGTTGGCGCGGCGGGGTCGACGAAGCCGTGCCCCAGGGCGCGGGTGGCGACGGTGCCCGCGTTCAAGCGCGCAGCGCGTCGACGTCGCTCCGCTGTGCTCCGCGGAAACGCTCGGTGCCGTGACGCGGAGGGCACGGGGCATGGGTGCAGCCGAGCAGTCGGCGCATCTCGCTGGCGAGTTCGTCGGCCACGCGATCGCGTGGGAGCCACGCTCCCGCCCCCGCCGCGAGAGCAGCCGAGCGGTACGACTCGTCGGGTTCAGGTCCGATCACGATGACCCGGCTTCGGTCGATGCGGTCGAGAGCGGCGAGGCAGCAGTTCGGGAACGAGCCCGCGTCGACCACCATGAGGTCAGGGGTGACCCGCTCGAGTGTCGTGGCCAACCGCTCGTCCTGGTGCGCTTCGGTGGCCGCCCAGCAGCCGAACTCGCGGCGCAGCAGTTCGCGCATGAATCGGAGCATGCCGGGATGCCTCATGACGACAAGGATGCAGGGCTCCCCGTCACACACCGAGCACGGGCCCGACGGCTGCCCTGCCTTTCGCTCCTCGCGCTCTCCGACCATGGGCGAGCTCCTTGTCACCCTCATTGTCGCCGCGCACCATGGCTTCCCTCATCCGCTCTGGCTACGGACTCGGCCTTCGGTCGAATACGGAGCCCGGGTTCGGCAGGCCGACCTCTCGGGCCACCTCACGATCTCGACGACCCGCTGCCATGGCACAACGACGTTGCCCAGCACCCCTCTTGGCGTCCTGCGACCGGTCGCGGCGGGCCGGACGAACCCCGCGGAGCTCGCGGCAACGGCGCGCGGTCGAGGGTCTGGCAGCGACAGGCCATGGCGAGCGGTGCGCAGTTCCGTAGTGCTCCGCAGCCCGGCTCCGTAGTGGGCTCGGATGGCGGTACTCCCTCGGAAGCGCACCGTGGAGCCAGAGACGAAGCGCCACCATGACCAACCACATCACGACATTCGCTCAAACGTACGCCGTTCTCGGTGGACATGACGACGCTTCTCGCCAGCAACTGGGCGTGGCTCGTCCTTGTGGTCGTGTTCATCGCCATGCACCGCGGTGGTCACGGCTGCGGCACGCACGCCGCCCGCCGTCACGCCCGCCACGACCGCGACACCGATTCCGATACACCGAAAGAGAAGGTGCGCAATGAACCACACTGACATCCACCCCCTCTCGCCGTCACATCGCCGCCAGCCGTGGCGCCGCCCGAGTGTCAACCTGACCACCGTCGAGCGGGTCGCCCGCGTCGCCGTCGGCGGACTGGGTGCGCTCACGGCCAGCATCCTGCTCACCTCGGCAGGGTCTGTCCTAGCCGTGATCCTCGTGCTGCTCTTGCTGGCCGCCGGCGTCGACCTCATCGTCACCGGCGCGCTCGGTCACTGCCCGCTCTACCAGCGGCTCGGTTACGTGCCCCGCTCCCTGCGGCGGCCGTCATGACCATCCACGATGTCGAACATCCCGACCACGCCGGCCACAGCAACGACCAGACCGGTCAACGGCACGGGTCGCACAGCTGGATGATGATCGCCTGCTGCATCCCCATGCTGATCATCGCCGTGGCGTTGGTCGCGGCCGGTGTCGCCAGCCCCGGCTTCATCGTGGCCGCAATCGCCTGCACGGCCATGATGGCGCTGATGATGCGCGGCATGGATCACGGCGGAGGTGGCGGGTCGTGAACCGGCGCAGCGCCCGCACCGGGACCATCGCTGCGCTCGGCCTCTCGGTCTTCTACGTCACCACGGTCTGGGGCGCATCCGGATCCTTCCGGCACCTGCTCGATCAGACGCGTGACGACTGGTACCTGTTGCTGGCGATCGTCGTCGGCTTCGGCGTGCAGGTCGGACTCGTCGCCGAACTCCGTCGGCGTCACCGGCTGCACGGCACACCGGCCGTCGCCGGTGGGGCCGGGATCGGGGCGTCCACGATCGGCATGGTGGCGTGTTGCGCCCACCACGTCGCCGACCTGGCACCGCTCATCGCGGCCACCGGCGCCGCCACGGTGCTCACCGACTACCGCATCCCGTTCATGGTGGCCGGCATCGGCGTGAACACGGTCGGCGTGCTGCTTGCGGCCCGTCGCCTCCACCACGCCAGCCACCCATCAGCAACCCCGAGAGGTGCGGCATGCGCACACGCCTAGAACATCCCTCCCCATCCGATGCCCCCCACCGCCCTCACCGGGTGATCCTCGGTGTCGTTGCGGCGGCGGTGGTCCTCGCCGCGGTCGTCACCGTTGCGTTGACCGCCGGAGGTGACAAGGCGCCCTCCACGTCGACAGGTGCCCCCGTGAGCCCGACGCTGGCGACGCGTTCGATCGAGGCGGGAACGGTGGTGGTGAAGATCCAACCGATGCGCCTCGACGCCAGCGGCGCCACGTTCAAGATCAGCTTCGACACGCACTCCGGTAGGTTGAACCTCGACGTCGCCAGCCAAGCCACGCTCGTCGTCGGCGCAGCGGCGTGGCCAGTGGGGAGCTGGTCAGGTGACGCACCGGGGGGACACCATCGCCAAGGTGAGCTCAGCTTCACGCCAGCCGGTGCTCCGACCGGCACCGCAACCCTGACCCTCAACGGCCTATCCCAGCCGGTGACCGCGACCTGGACGCTCGGTACGTGACGCCGAATGGAAGGAGCGAGGGATTCAACCTCGTCGACCACCGTGGATTCGGCAGGGGTACCGCCGCGAGACCCGCAGCGTGCGATCGGCACATCATCGCCTGTCCCGTCGTTCCGTCGGCGGGGACGTACGGGCCGGCCATCTGGATCTGCGATGGGAGCGCTGCTGGCCAACCGCGACAGCGCTGGCTAGGCCTACGAGCAGGGCGCCAGCCAGGAGGAACGGGAGATCTGCGTGCCGAACGACGAGCGCGCCGCCCATCACGGGACCGAGGAACTGGCCGAGGCTGCCTGCCGAGGTCTTCCAGCCCAGCGCAACACCCGTCGATCGACCGGAACGGACCGAGACGAGGGCCGAGAGGTTGGGGATGACCAGCGCGGCGCCGCCGGCCAGGACCGCCACCATGGTCAGCACCACCGGGTAGGAGGTCGTGATGAGCAGGGCGGCGATGCCGCCACCCATCAGGGCAAAGCCCATGGCCACCTGCGAGATCGGTGCCGCGATCTTCGCCAGTAGTCCCGACGCTGGTACCTGCAGCAGGGCCATCACCGTGCCGCAGACGACGAAGGCGATGCTCGTCTGCCCGGCGTCGAGGGAGAGGCGGTCGCGTGCGTAGAGCACAAAGGTGCCCTCGAAGATCGCTAGCCCGTACTGGGATGCAGTGACCAGACCGAGCAACGTCCGCAAGCGGGGAACACCGAGCGAGGCAGTCGGGTGTTCAATGTGAGGGTCTCGTGGTCCGAGCTGGTCGGTGGGGACGAATGGTGACCTCAGTCGGTGGCGGGCGTAGGCGAGCGCGGTGGCGGTGAGCGCTGCGCTGAACAGGAACGGGATCGAGTAACCGTCGATTCGGAACGCGCCGGCACGAAGGTCGATGCGGGGCCGGCTGATGACTCCCGCCATGGCTGGTCCGGCGATCAGGCCGAGGCTGATGCTGGTACCGAACCACGCCATGCCGTGCGTGCGATCCTGCTCCGTCGTCCGGTCGGTGACGTACAACGTGGCGGCAACGATCAATGCTGCCGCGCCGGTTCCTCCGAGGAATCGGAGGGCGTAGAGGAGCGGGAGCGAGCTCGTGAGACCGAACGCCGCCTGGGTCGCGGCAAGGCCTCCCAGTCCACCGAGCAGCGTCGCTCGATAGCCCAGATGGTCGGCCAGGCGGCCGACGAGCGGTCCTGCGACCAGCTGGGCCAGAGCGTAGACACCGGTCAGCATCCCGACGTGGAAGCCCACGACGTCGGGCGACGCCCCAGCGAGCGCGTCGACCCGTTGGACGTGGAACGGCAGCACGATCAGCGTGCTGCCGTAGCCGACCATCACGACGAAGAGGCAGGCGTAGAGCACACGCAACTCGGGTGCGCGCCGTGCTGGCGCCTGCGTCCGGGTGCTCATTCCTCGGGTTGACTCCCGGATCGACCCCGGTCTCCGATCTCGGCGGCGAGGATCGCTCGGTCGCGGCATGGCGCCCGGGCGGTCACACGTTGGCTGAGAGGCGAACAGCCACCCGCGTCCTGAGGCGGAACACGACCGCCGCCACGGCGCTGAACGCGGCGAGCCACACGAGGCCGAGCAGGAGCGCGCCAGCCTGATCGAAGCGTTCCGTGAAGGCTCCATCGATCATCACTTGGGAAGCGCCCCGAGCCGGAAGGAATGCTCCCCATGCCGGTGGTCCATTCGGGAACATCACGCTCTGCCCCAGCCCAACATCGATGAACGCCAACATCAGGATCAGGTAGAGGCCACCGAGGCGGCCCGTGAGCGGCCCGACCAGCACACCGATCATGGCGTAGGTCAACGCGATCAGCACGTTTGCTCCGACGAACACCAGCCACTGGCGCGGCGGGTACCACGCGCCTGACACCGTGACCGCGACCGCCGTGGTCACCACTGTGGCCGCACCGATGACACCCAGACGGCCGGCCAGCACCTCGCGGGAGCAAAAGCCGGCCAGGACCAATCGGCGGTCGCCGTCGGCGGACTCGGTGACCACGAAGAGGCCGGTGATCCCGGCCAAGAACGCAGACGTGATCGGCACCATCGTGGCGGCATGCATGCGTCTCTCCGACAACAGCGCGGTGAAGTGACGGGTGCCTTCGACGAGCGCGATCGGACCGGGCTCGTCAACCGTGACCACGACCGCCATCCCGATGAACACGGCGGGCACGGCGACGAGCAGGATCCACAACACGCGGTTTCGCCGGTACTCCCGGAACCCGGACCTCAGAACCGCAGCGATCCGCCCTGCCGCCGACAGGCTCGCCGGACCGGTCGAAATGCGCCCCGACAGAGCGTTCACGGCGAGACCCACCGAATCGGCGACCGGTCGCGTCGACTCGATGCTGCGACGCTTCATGCGAAGCGGCATCAGGCTTTCCACAACGGCGTCGGCCTTCGCGACCGGTCGGCGTGCCGGCCGGGTTGTCAGAGCCAGCCGGACCGTGGCCATCGTCGCCAGACCGACCCCCCACACCACCGACCAACCAACGTCGCCGAGCGGGCCGGCATGACCGCTCGCCTGCCCGACGAGGACGAGCGTGGGGAAATGCAGCGGGAACAAGCGCGTCGCCATCGACGAACCAGGCCCCAACGCAGGACCGAAGAACACGTCGAACACCCATACCAGCGAGATCACCAGCGCCCCGTTCAACTCGGACCGCACGCTCGTTCCGACGAGCACACCCAACGACACGTAGATGACCCCGACGACGAGGGTTGCAGCGACCGCCCGGGCCGGGTGACTGATCCCGGTGCGGGCCGCGAGCGCGGTGAGACCGCCGGCACCGGCGAGAACAGCGAGAGCCAACGACGCCGCCAATCGGCCGGCAACCACGGGTGCGCTACGCCCGCCCGCGGCGGCGAGACGATGGTCGACCGTCCGTGACCCCGTGACCTGGAAGAAGCCGGCCAGGCCGGCCAGCGCCGCTGCAGCCCACCCAGCGGTCGCCGCCTCGATCTGGGCGCGATCGCCAAGTCCACCGAGGATGATCTTGGAGAAGTCGGCGAGCGCTGCGCCCCACACGAACACGATCACCACCGGAACGGCCACCAGCAGTACGAGGTTCAAAGGTCGCCGTGCGTAGTCGAGTACCGCCCGCCGGCCAAGCAGGGTCGTAAGGCTCGTCATGGTGGGCCGGTCCTGCCGTCTCGGAGCTGCACGAGCCGGTCGAAACGCTCCCGATCGGCAATGAAGTGACTGATGACGAGCACGCTGCGCCCAGCGGCCCGTCGGGTCGCCGTAAGCTCCCAGAACCTCTCGTAGGTGTCCCAGTCGAAGCCGGCATACGGCTCGTCGAGCAGCAGCACCTCGGGATCGGCGAGGAGCGCCAGAGCGAGGTTGAGCTTGGCCCGCGTGCCACCCGACAGCTCCGCGGCGCGGGTGGACCGCCAGTGACCGAAGCCGAGCGCGGTGTACAGCTCCTCGGCCGCCGTCGCGACCTCTCGTGGTTCCAAGCGGTACGCAACGCCGAACAGCTCGAGGTGCTCATCGCACGTGAGCCGCTCATACAGGACTGGCTCTTGGGGGCAGTAGCCCATCCGACCCGAGATCCGCACATCGCCCCCGTCGGCTGCCAACGCGCCCACGAGGATCTTCATCAGCGTGCTCTTGCCCGAACCGTTCTCCCCGACCAGACCGATCACCTCGCCGATGCCAACGTCGAGATCGGCGCCCCGCAACACCGATACGACCCGTCGGCGCGGCCAGACACCCCGTCGATAGGCCTTCACGATGCCAACCGCCTTCAACCTTGGCTCTCGAGGCGCGGGCGCCCGCGTGAGCGACTCAGCCATCGTCAACCCCGAGACCTCGACCACCGTTCCTCCTCACGTCGCGATCCACGCTCAGCATCGCAAGACACCGAGGACCTGCCATCCGTGCAGAACCCACGCCCGCTGCGGCCCACTACGGACCTGACCATCCAGCAATCCACGGTTGCGCGTCGCTCGGCGCTGCGCCGCCAGGCGCGCGTTGCGTCAAGCAGCGCTCGGGACGCAGACGTGCGCGGTCGATGCCACGGGCTCGGCAAACCGGTGCGCGGCACGTCGGGATCAACGGCGGGCGCCAACTCTGTGACCTCGGTGCGAAATCTGATGTCGTGCCGTGCCGTGCCGTGATCCGCCCTCTTGCCGCCCCTGTCGATCAAGCGACGCTCATGACCAGCTGTTTTGTGCCTCATGGACGTGTGCTGGGGGGAGTGGCACGACCAGATTCCCCCGTCCACCGATCTGGCGTTCGCCCTGGTCAGCGACCCGGGGACCGGGCCCCTGCGGCGGTGTTGGATTTCTACCCCCGCAGAAGTCCTGGTAGATGGGCATTTCGGGCGGCGTGGAGCCGGGGGGGATTCGACTCCACCCAGGTGCTTGCAAGCGGTGTTGTCCAGCTAGCAGCAGTGCCATCTACCAGGGGTGACGCGTCCTTCTGGTGCTAGCTGGTGTTCGACGCGTGTCCTCTGTCGAGCCGCGGGCTGCGAGCGCCCTCCTTGTCCTTCCAGCGCTCCTGGCGCTCGAACGGGCGGTTCCACTGCCGAGCCCTGACGAGCTTGCGATCGAGGGGCTGACCGAGGCCGAGTGGCACGCGTTCCGTGACGCGCTGGAGAGTGCGTGACCTGTCGCGGCTTTCGGCTGAATATCATCTTGCAGTGATATCATCGCGGCGGCCTTGTAGTCGTTGTCGTGAAGGTCGTTGCTGCCGACAGCTTCAGCCGGTGGTACCGATCGATCAACGCCGTGGCGAACGAGCCGTCCGCTTCAGCTGCTGCCCGTGACCTCGCCGTGCTTCGGCGCGATCGCATCAACGCCCTGCTCCAGACCCTGGCCCGACTCGACCACATCCCACCGCCGACGACCCGCCCCTTCTCAAGCGCATCCGCCAGCGGTCCCGGTACGAACTGTGGCGGCTCGGCCATCCGTACCACCCGCGGGTCGCGGTTCGACTCGTCGTGCACTTTCGGTCGGACCCCGACGAGGTCGTGGTTGCGCTCGTCGGTGGCGACAAGCTCGGGATCAGCGACCAGTGGTACGACGCGGCCGTGATCCGTGCCGACGCCACTCTCGACTTGTACTACCGGCAGCATCCCCGCTGACGCCACCTTCTTCCCGAGGAACCGACATGGCCAAGACCAACCAAACGACCGGTCGCCGCAGGGCCGCCGAGGCACTGATGAGTCCGCCCGCCACCGAGGACGACCGCGTCGGCGACATCAACGGGCTCATCGCCGAGATGAACGGTGACCCCGACGCGAGGGTGGGCGCCGCTCGGGTGCTCGAGGAGATCGCCGGCGTACAGGCCGAGCACGCCCTCGGGTTGCAGATGCTGCGGGCCACGTTCGGTCTGACGCAGACCGAGCTGGCCGGCGCGCTCGGCATCAGCCAGGCCAACGTCGCTCAGACCGAGCAGCGCGGCGACATGCTCGTGTCCACCCTGCGCCGCTACGTCGAGACCATCACCGGCGGAGAACTGCGGTTGCTTGTCACCGTCCCGGGCCGCGCTCCGCTGGAGTTCAACCTGATCGAGGTCGAGGGCGCAGAACGGGCGGCCGATCGCCCCCGTCAGCGCAGCGGAGATGTCCGCCCGGCGGCCAAGCGCTCGGCCGGTGCCCGCGCCGCCGGTGGGGGGAAGGCCGCCAAGACAGCCAGGTCATGAGCTGGAGCGACGGTTGGTCGCCGTGGCTGATTCGCCCAGGCGTGGTGGCCGGCGCTGGCGGCCGGGCGATCGCCGCCGGGGCCTTTGGGCGCACGCTCGGCGGGGACAGGTGAGGCCACCGGCCACCTGACCGGCGGCCGAGGTGGTGGCCGCCGGACGGCTCGTTCCGGTCCGCCCCTTCGTCGCCCTCGGGGAGAACTGCCTGCGGAGTCATCATGGGAGTAGGGACGCACCTCGCGAAGTGGCGTGCAAAGTGGCGGTCGCGTCATGCCTACGGTTGGCGTTGGAGCCAGCGCTGCAAGGGTCTCGGTGGTCCAGGTGGCGATGCCGGTGCCGAGGAAGTCGTTGTCGTTGGTCCAGATCCCGGCACCGAGGGCGAGTGCGCTGGCCACCGCCGGCCAATCACGCGGATCGCGCAGCGACCGGGCACGGGCTTCCTCTTCGAGGGCCGCGTAGATCGCCTCGTCGAGGATGGCCACGTTCGCCTCGACGGCGGCGAAGCAGGCACTGACGAGCTCATCACCGAGGCTGCGGTCGACACCCCGTCCTCGTAGGAAGGCCGCGACGCGGCGGGGGAGCTCGACGCGGGTCTCGCCCCACCTCTGCTCGGGTAGGAACAGCTGCAGTCGCTCGTCACCGAGCCGTGACCGGCCGGACGTACGCAGCAGTTCGCCGACCAGCACGCTCGTTTCGACGAGGAGCCGCATCAGCGAGCGCGACGCTTCGGGGTCACCTCGCGTACGAGTTCGTCCTCAGCGACGCCGCTCCTGGCAATGACGTCGTCGACGATCGATCCGAGCCTGGCCTGGTCCCAGGACTTCCGGTTCGCCGTCGGCGCCCCTGCGACCCCTCGCACAGCACCTCATGCGGTCGAACCGACTCGACCTCATCGACCTCATGGACGCGTTCGGACTCCAGTTGCTCGTCGTCGGCCCGCTGCAGATCGAGCAGTCCCTCAGAATGCGGCGTAGGGCTCTTGTCCCATGATGGAGGAAGTGTGAGACCGCCTTTGTGTGCCGCGGGTGATCTCTCCTGGAGGGGCCTTCCAGCACCGCGCATCGCACGGACCATCAGCGGGGACTCGCTTGACTTCGGCGGATCTGCCGGTACCATTGTGTACATGAACATGTACAACTCGTTCGCCACTGAGACGGTGAGTGACACCCGGAGGCGTTTGACCGGACACGTGGCGAGGTTCCGGTCTGAAGGTCTCGAGGCCGAGCCAGTGGTGTTCGGGGACCGCCGACACGCGGATGCGGTGCTGCTGCCGTTCGAGACCTTCCGCCTGCTTCTGGACATCGCCGAGGACTTGGTGATCGGAGAACGGATCCGCGAACGCGAGGCCGCCGACACCGGCCGGCGGACATCGTTGCGTGACGCGGCCACCGAGTTCGACATCGACCTCGACCAGTTGTGACCGGCAAGCCGGATCCGCCGGCGAAGCAGAAACCTCCGCCGTACGCGCGAGTGCGCTTCACCGACGCAGCCATCGACGATCTGCGTGGGATCCGTGACCGTGCCACCCCGGTGCTCAGGCAGGTGTTCCGGTCTCTCAAGAGGCTCGACGAGGGAACGATTCAGCCAATCCCGTTGGAGGACTACGGCAAGACCGGCGACCTTCGAGATTGCGGCAAGATCGTCGTCGAGACCGAAGGACATCCCGAGTACCGCATCGTCGTCCGGCAAGTCGGCGACACCGTGGAGATCATCGAAGTGATTTCGGTCGAGGAGCGGTCCGCGGACCTGGCGTACCTTCTCGCAGGAGTACGCCTCGGCCGGATCACCGATCCGATTCGCCAGGCAGACACGAAGCGCAAGATCGCACGAATCGTCAAACTCCGAGCCCAGAAGCCAGCACCATCAGAGTCCGAACCGGACAGCGGTCACCGCAGCGGCTGACACGTCTGCGCCGTCGCTGACGGTTGAGGACAGCGGCAAGCGGCGCCGAGCTTCGCCGCCTCTACTCGACGACGTGGGAAGCCGTCCCCCCGAGGTGGGGCCGGGGGGGTGGAATCGACTCCACCCAGGTGCTTGAGATTCGGTAGAACGCGGCGGCGCCGCGCCTGCTCCTGTTCGTACGCTTCGATTCGTGTCCTCTGTCGAGCCGCCGGCTGCGAGCGCTGTCCTTGTCCTTCCACCGCAGCGTGCGCTGGAGCGGGCGCTTCCACTACCGAGCCCTGACGAGCTTGCGATCGAGGGGCTGACCGAGGCCGAGTGGGACGCCTTCCGTCATGTGCTGGAAGGCGCGTGACCTGGCGCGCTGACGCCACCTTCTTCCCGAGGAACCGACATGGCCAAGACCAACCAAACGACCGGACGCCGCAAGTCCGCCGCGGCACTGATGAGTCCGCCCGTCACCGACGACGACCGCGTCGGCGACATCAACGGGCTCATCGCCGAGATGAACGACGATCCCGACGCGAGGGTGGGCGCAGCTCGGCTGCTCGAGGAGATCGCCAGCGTCCAGGCCGAGCACGCCCTCGGGTTGCATATGCTGCGCGCCACGTTCGGTCTGACGCAGACCGAGCGGGCCGGCGCGCTCGGCATCAGCCAGGCCA
Source organism: Actinomycetota bacterium (assembly GCA_043759015.1). Classification (GTDB taxonomy): domain Bacteria; phylum Actinomycetota; class Acidimicrobiia; order Acidimicrobiales; family Ilumatobacteraceae; genus UBA668. The sequence goes on along the minus strand of JAYVMH010000031.1, from coordinate 9,205 downwards.
ACGTCGCTCAGCCCGAGCAACGAGGCGACATGCTCGTGTCCACCCTGCGCCGCTACGTCGAGACCATCACCGGCGGCGAACTGCGCCTGCTTGTCACCGTCCCGGGCCGCGCTCCGCTCGAGTTCAACCTGATCGAGGTCGAGGACGCAGAACGGGCGGCCGATCGCCTCCGTCAGCGCAGCGACGACATCCGGGTGATGATCGTTGGGTCCTCGGTGTCAGCTGACTTGGAGGTAGCGGCGGAGTGCTTCGCGGATGACGTCCGAGGTGGTCACCCCATCTTGCTCGGCGCGTGCTGCGATCTGGTCGTTGAGCTCGGGGTCGAGGCGGACTGATTCGACGGTCGATGGTCCCGCGCCGCCCAGGGTGGGTCTGCCGCGCTTGCCGCGTCGTCCGATGAGTTCGGCGGGGTCGTAACCGCGTTCGGCCTCGTCGGCCAGGGCTTCGATCTCAGCGTCGGTGATGGTGCGTCCGTTCGAGGTCCGTGGTGTCGTCATGGTTCGAGCAGCTTCCGGTACTTCGTTCTCATCGGCATGGCGTGGATGACGAACTCGATGCCGTCGCTCGAGACGAGCACGACGATCGTCCACGCCGTGGCGTCGAGCCGATCGATGGATCTCCACACGCCCAAATCGTACTACGAAATGTGCGACGTCGGCCAGTTGTTGCTTGCTCGCCAGCCCGAGTGGGCAGAGGCTTGTTCCGTTGCGCCGTATGGGGGTGGTCCTCGTGGCCGGTCGCTTGTTCCACCGAGCGAGGCGCGATCGATGCAAAGGACCCGGCGCTGATGCCCACACACGCGGCGGGTCGCTAGGTTGGCGGTGGTGAGGGTGACGGTGCGGGCGTTCCAGCCGGGTGACGCAGCGGCGGCTTGGTGATTCAGCCGAGACGGCCGCCGTCGATCCGGAGTTTCGCCGGGAGCGGATCCACGCGTCGCTGATCGAGCTGCTTCGTCCCGTGGTGACCGAGCCGACCGTGCTGGTCGTGGAGGACATGCATTGGTGCGATGAAGCGAGCGCCTCGCTCCTCGCCGCGCTCGCCGTCGCCGATCTCCCGATTCGATTGCTGGTCACTCGTCGGCCCGGGAGCACGCCGTTCGAGTTGGCTGAGGACGTTGCCGAACGGGTGGTGCAGGTCCCCGTGCGGCCACTGGATGCGAGTCGGACGCGCAAGCTGATCCGGTCGTGGGCGGGTGGTCGCCCGTTGGCCCCGGCCGATGTCGACGTCGTCGTTGCTCGCGCCGATGGCAATCCGCTGTTCGCCCGCGCAATGGTCGGTGAGCTGATCGAGGGACGCTCGATCGACGCGGTGCCGCTGCAACTCGAGCAGTTGCTACAGGCCAGGCTGGGCCGTCAGTCGGCGGACGACCGACTCCTGCTGAGCGTTGCAGCCGTGATCGGCCAACGAGTGGACGTGTCCCTGCTCGGATCGCTGGTCGAGCAGTCCGAGGATCAGGTGCGAAGTCGTCTGCGCCATCTGCCGGATGTCATCGAGCTCGTCGCGCCGGACGCCAGGTTCGTGCATGCCTTGGTGCGCGACGCTGCATACGACACGTTGCCGTTCCGTAAACGCGAGCGCATCCATGCAGCGATCGCGGACGAGCTGGCGTCCCGGCCGCACCCGCCGGTCGAGCTGCTCGCGATCCACAATCTTCGCGCCCATCGATTTCGACTGGCCGGTGAGCAGTTGGTGGTTGCGACGCAGCGAGCGCTGGATGTGTTCGCCATCGACGAGGCGCTTCGCTTCTGCGCCGACTCGATTCTGGCGTTGCGGCGCGGTGGCGCGGTCCACGACCCTGCCCGTCGAGAACTGCTCCTCGAACAGGTCGTGATCGCCGCGGATCTGCATCGACGGGCCGGGCGAATGGACGCCGGTTTGGCGTTCTGCTCGCGCTGGGGTCGGGCGGATCTGCCCCCCGACGTGCGGGCTCGCCTCCGGCTTCATCGTGCCCGCCTTCTGGGTGATCTCGGCCGATACGGCGCGTCGCTGCGCTCCCGTGCCACCGTCATCAGCAACCTCGATGTCGACCCGGTCATTCGGGCACAGGCCGCCATCGACCAGGTGGCAACGCTGCGACAGGTGCCGCGGACATCGGCGGCGCTCGCGCTGCTCGACCGGGTGTCGGACACGCTGTCGTTCACCGAGGTCCAGCGCCAGCACCTGGGTTTTCAGCGTGCGCTCGCCCTCGGAGAGGCCGGCGACCCAGGTGCGATCGAGGCGACACGAGCCGCGCTGCAGTCGACGACCGATCGCCGGCTCCGCGCGCAGTTGCACAACAACCTCGGCGTGGAGCTGTACTACCTGGGGCGGTGGGGCGAGGCGACGGCCGCGTACGCCGAAGCTGTCGACGAGCTGGAGGCGGTCGGCGACAGGCTGGAGATGGCCCTGGCCCGCAACAACCTCGGCGAGATCGCGCTCGACCAGGGTCGCCAGGATGACGCCGGTGCCGCGCTACAGGACTCGTTTGACGTGTTCCTGGCGGCACGGCGAGCTAATGGCATCAGGCTCAGCGGTTGCTCGCTGGCTCGACTCCAGGTTCGGCTCGGTGACCTATCGGCCGCGTCCTCGACGATCGCGCTGGTCCGGTCGCAGCTCGGTGGGTCCGTGTTCAATCTGTCCGAGCTCGACGGTGCCGAGTGCGAGCTGCTCCTCGCGGACGGTCGCCCGGCAGAAGCGGTACTGCTGTCGGCCGCGGCCATCCGGGCAGCGACCGCTCGACTCACCCCGGGTGCCGTGGTCGCTCGCCTCCACCGGCTGCACAGTCGCGGTCTGCAGCCGACCGATCAGGCCGGCGCGATCAACGATCTGATCGCGTCGATCGGCGTCGCCCGTCGCCACGACGCCGCCTTCGAGGCGGCGCTGTCGGTGATTGCGCTTGCCCGGCTCGACCCCGGTCGGATCGCCGGTGCCGACGTCGATGCTGCGGGGCAGGTGCTGGACCGGCTGGAGGTGCACACCGATGTACGCACGGCGTGAACCGCTTGTCGCCCGCCAGCGGCATGGGACCACTTGCTGATGGCGCTCGGGTCGTCCCATGCTCCTGGCGCACGACACCGCTCGGGCCGCACCGGCACAACGGCGTCACCGGGGCGTCGCGCTGTCATTCTGCGCATCAAACCCGTGCGCTCCAGCGCAGTCGAAATGCCGGGAACGCACCATGTCACGGCCAGTTCGAGTCGCACCCGTACGCTGACCATGTGGTCCGAACGATCGTTGTCTCTGCTGTGGTGTCGACGGCCGTCTCGACGTTCGTCAGTCTGGCTGTTGGCTGGTTCACCCTTGGCCTGAGGGACCGGGTACATGCTGCCCTGGCGCGGCGGCGTGAGCGTCGAGTCAAGCACACCACGATCAATCAATGGACGCTCGGCAACAGCGTCTCCTCGGGCGGGACAATGTTCCGTGTCGTGATGGCCTGCGCGCCGACGGAACGCATCGACGTTGGTGCGTTGGCGGCCGAAGTGGTGGACGAGATCGTGCACACAGCGTTCGGCTCGCTGATCGATCCTGAGCGCGGCCGGCGACACTCGACAAGTACATGCGCGATCTCCACAACCACGTGGTGCCACACATCGGTCATCTCCCGCTGAGCCGGGTCGACGGGCCGACGCTGAACAAGCTGTGGGCGACGCTCGCCGAGTCGGGGTGGGCGGTACGGCGGCCGAACGGCGAGCCGGCCGGGTTGTCACCGAAGAGCGTTCAGAACGTGGCGATGACGCTGCATCGTGTGCTGAAAGACCCGGTGCGCTGGGGCAAGATCACGCGGAACCCGGCCGACATGGCCGACCCGCCGAAACGCTCGGCCAGCCATCACGAGGTGCCCTCGTCCGCAGTCAGCGTTGCGCGGGCCATCGGTTGGCATTGCGGTCATTCCCGGGGCCCTGGATTCAGCCGATGCCGAAGCGCTCGATGGCTTGACGCGGGCTCAGCGCGGGTGGCTCGAGCTGAGCATCGGTGAGGTCGGCGTCACCGGACACGATGCACTCCGCGCTGATCGCCCGGGCGAGGAAGACGAGGTAGTCGTCGTCCTTGTCCCGAAGGACGGCATCGCCGGGCTCCGGGTCGGGCTCGACGCGGCAGAGCAGGGCGATCTCGTGGACCAGCTCGTCGACTTCGTCGAGGGTGATGAAGCGCCGGAACTTTGGCCGGCGAAGCACCTCGTCCACTTCAGCGAGGAGCTTCGGCGAGACGACGACCTCCAGGTCGCCGTCGCGGAGCGCCCGGACCAGCGCGGCTGGCGGACCGTTCGAGGACAGCGCAGCTGAGACGAACACGTTGACGTCGAGGATGACCGCCAAGGTGGTTCAGCTGGCGCGTCGGCGGGCTCGGACGGCGCGGGTCTCTTCGACCGCCAGCGCCATCGCCTCGTCCTCGCTGAGCGTGGCGCGGTCCCAAAGGCGATCGAGGATCGGTGGCAGGGCGAGGCGCTGCACGGCACGCTCGACGATCTCGGCTTCGGTCTTGCCAGTGCGGGCGGCCTCGCGCCGAACGACGTCGGCGAGGTCGTCGTGCAGCACGACGCTGATCGGCTCGGAGCTCACCCCGTCATCGTAGCGACGGCACGCAACCGGCCAACCGATCGTCTCCCGGACCACGTCGCACTATTGACACCGTGTCAAGGTAGAGATCCGGTAGAAGTACGCACTTCCGAGGTCACGAAAAATGCGCTGACCTGCGGAAACGGGTTGTGGAGCTGGGGGGAATCGAACCCCACTCGGGCCCGTCCGTCTTGTGGTGTCTAGTGTCGTTCAGTGCCGTCTACTAGGCGCGACGCAGGATTCAGTGTTCGTCCCGTGTAATCGAGTTGGGTTCTCTGCGAGATCTTCCGTGACCATTCTGTGACCAGCGCGCAGGCAGCGCGGGTCGACGCCCTCGCTGTTACCAGCTGTCGTCGATGTCGAGCTGCACCATCTCGACGCTGTCGTCGGGCATCAGCTGTGCCGTTACGGCGTAGCGGGAGACGATGGTCCCGGCGGCGATGAGCACCCGGTAGTCGGGGCGTCCGGGGATGGGCTCGGGGAGGGCGTCGAACCCCGTGGCGAGCAGGTCGATGATGCGGAACAGCTCGAACACTTGGAAGTCGTTCGTCGACGGCTCGCCGTTCGGACCGCGCTCGGAGCCGAGCTGGCGGTCGAGGTCGTCGAAAAAGCCGGCGGTCGGACGGACGACCCGGCGTTCGGAGCTCACTGGGCCTTCGGGAGGTCCCTTTGGGCGACGCGCGTTTCGAGGCGTGCTCTCACCCGGTTCAGGAAGTCGGCGGGCACCTGATCGAGGTCGGTGACGATGCTGGCTTCGAAGATGGCATCCTGCTCGGCCGGTGACAGGCGCTCGAGCTCCTGCGCGGTCCAGACCTTGTGTGCCATGCCTGAATCCTACCGAGGGCCGTCAACCACCCGAGCCGACCGCACTCCGGAAGGCACAAGCAACGGTCGGGGGTAGCCCGTAGGCTGGCCTCTCATGAGCTGGGGCGACGGGCGCGGCATCGGGGCACTCGGTGCGGATCTGACGGACGAGCAGCTTCGCTCCGCCCCGGTCCTCGGGTCGGTCGATGACCTGCTGATCGATGGACTCACCGACGCGGAGGACGACGCGTTCGCTGCTGCACTCGACGTCTGAGCACCACGCTCCAGATCTGACGGCGCGATCGTCGACGGCGCCTACGGCCGGGATGTCGACTGGGTGCTCGAGGGTGCGGGCCCGACCTCGAAGGTTGTGGTCTCGAAGTCGTCGAGCGCGAACCGGAGCGTCGGCCCCTGCAGGCCCAGTCGGGGCCATGCGGCCAGGGTGGCCAGCGGGGCCGAGTCGTTGCACGTGCGACCGGCCGTCACCTTCCGGCGTACCGCGCCGGTTCGCAGGCGACCGTTGACGATGGTGGCGTCGATGGTGGTCTCGGAACAGGGCGTGGTGACGGTCACCTGGTCGCCGAAGGTGACGGTGGCTTCCTCCTGGTCGAGGGCGATCCCGCCCAGCGCACGGAACGTCCTGCCGCGGAGCTCGGCCATGGTCGGTGCCGTCGCCAGCGGGTCGATCGGCATGGTCGTCCCACGTTGGAAGTCGAAGCCGTCGCCGAGCGACAGCTCGTCGCCGGCGAGGGTGAACCGGGGTCGCTCAGCGAGGAGGGACTGGAGCCGATGGGTCCGTTCGTCGAGCGTGATCGACGCACACTCCTCCGCCGGCGTCACGATCCACGGCCCGATCGTGAGGCGTCCGTCGGTGACGTCGTAGTCCTGGGCGACGTACGTGCCGCACGACGATTGCAGGACCAGCGGACCGCCCTCGTCGGGGATGAACGAGAGCCGGAACCCGCCACCGCCTGGGAGGGGTCCGGTCGCGTCCGCCGCGTCGGGTTCGCTCCCCGTCCAGAGGCCAGCGACGGTGGCCCGTGGGTCGCTCGAGGTTGGTGCCGCAGCCGTCGATGTCGGGGTTGGAGGCTCGGTGGCGGTGGTCGGCGTGGTGGCCGTCGGGTCGATCGGTGTGCAACCGAAGGCGAGGAGGTCGCTCATCTCGGGTGTGCCGTCGTCGCGGATGAGCGGCGTCGGGCACCGGGAGCGCTGCCAGGCCACGCGTCCGGTGTCGTCGGGCTTGGCTTCGACCGCTTCGTAGGCTCCTGGGCCGGTGATCCTGAACCACCGGGCATCGGGTCCGTTGCTCGCATCCGGGACGCCATAGCCGAACTCCATCGCCCGGCCGTTCTGAACGGCGGCAGCGATACAGGCACGGGCGCCATCCGAGACGCGACGTGGATACAGGTAGGAGCCGGCGACATGCCAGGGCGCCGTACCGCATGTGGGCAAGGTCTCGCGCTCTACGAACCAGCGGGGCGGGACACGAGGATCGTCGGATGATGAGGCTGGCTCGCGGTCGGTGCACCCGTGCACCATGAAGAACAGCGGGTCGTAGTCGGGCGGAGGGAAGGCGTTGAGCAGCTCGTTGGCGATGATGCCTGCACAGGTGAAGCGGCGAAGGGTCGCCTTGCCGTCGATGTTCATGCGGTCCAGCGAGTCGAACCGTCCGTCGGCGCGACTGCGATAGACGTCGAAGGCGGAAGGCCGGAGCGACGACGGATCGAGGTACACCTGGGCGACGACCACGACGCTTCGCGTGAGGACGGCGTCAAGGAAGCAACGGGTCGCGAGCTCCCGCTCGCGCTGTATGGCGTCGTCTTGGAGCACAGCGCCGTCGGTTCGAGCGGTGACGGTTCCGCAGAAGCGGATCGACGCCCACTCAGCGACCTCGGGCGCCTGCGCCTCGTCGACCCCGAGCGCGGCGAGCGCGCGCGCCAATGACCCGGACGTCGAGGGTGTGGACGTGTCGGCCCCGCCGCGGATGCCCGCCCCACCGGACTGGCGTGCCACGACGGCGAGGCCTGCGACGACCGCCAGCGCGGCCATGGCGGCGACGGCCCAACGCGCTCGGCGTGGCCAGCCGAGCCGAGGCACGTGGTCGGTGGGTCCGCCTCCTGCAGTCACGACAGCAACCGGGTCGGTGGAATCGACATCGTCGGTGGGGATACGGGTGACCGGCGGGTTGCCGGCGACGGGCTCGACGGCTGCATCGAACGACAGGGGCGCTGCGTGTTCGTCGAGCCAGGTGCCGTGGCGAGTAAGGCGCTCGGCCAGTTCAGGATCCATCGCTGACCTCCAGGGCGGCGCGGAGATGGCGGACGGCCCGTTCGAGGTGGACGCGCACGGTCGAGACCGCCGCGTCGAGGACCTCGGCGGCCTCGCGTTGGGAGTAACCGTGGGCGTGGACCAGGAGCATGGCGACGCGCTGCTGGTCGGACAGCGCTCGGAGCGCTTCGATCAGGTCGACGTCACCGTCGGCGGGGTCGTGGCCGTCGCTCGCCGCGGCGGGGACCGGAAGGGGTCGGGGCTGGTGCCTGCGGGCGGCCGTCTGCCCGACTCGATACAGGTAGCCGACCGGGTTGGCCATCGACCGGACGTCGCTCCAGTGCTCCCAGGCCCAGCTCAGGGCGTCACCGGCGGCGGCACGGCCGTCGACCGGGCCGTAGTGGGCGACCAGGGCGCGGCGGAGCCGGGCTTCGTGCTGCCGCCAGAACGCGGCGTACGCCTCGCTGTCCGAACCGCCCTCCACACCCACGAGAGCCCCCAGGCACCCCGATCGCGCGACACCCCGAGACCGAATTCTCGCGCAGACAGCGGTGAGACCTTCGACGACGCTGCACGTCTCGTCCAGCTGCCACGGCAACCTCGAGGCCTCCTGCCTGGGCGAGTGTGTGGTCGACTCATATGGAGTGGGTGGTTCGACGGGGTGCAGCGTCTGGTCTAGGGCGCCGGTGTCGAGCTACAGCCGGAGACCTCGGGTCGCGTCGGCGAGCGACATCACGATCGTGTCGCGGGCGACCCGGCCGGCCATGTCGCGCACGACGGGCGTGAGGACCTGGTGCAGGCAGGCGCACGACGTCAGGGGCCGGTTGTCGGCGATGCAGACGAGGATGCCGACGACGTGGATGGCGTTCACCACGGCTGTCAGCTGCTTGTCCCAGGGCAACGGCAGTCGCCGTGCCACCCGGGCCACCACCGTGGCGGTGAACTGGTCGGCGCCCAGACTCTCGACGGCCGAGGACAGTGCGGCGCCGATGGAGGAGTGGGCAGCCTGCTGCAGCGAGCGGACTTGGTCCGCGAGCCTGGCTAGGTCCGCGCAGCCGGCGCCGTAGCCCTCGCGTGAGGCTCGGATCTTGTTCCACAGGTCCTCGCCGAGGTTGCCGCACACCTCGAGCACCCAGCGGTCGAGGTAGTCGCCACCTCCGGCAAGCGCGAGGTCCACGGCAGAGCCGGGCTGTTGCTGGAGTCCGACCGATCGCCGCTGAGGAAGCGGATCGGCCGGCGGCGGGCCGGTCGCCGGGGACGTGAAGCGGGGAAGAGCGAACTCCGACATCCACCACGAACCGCCGTGTCGATGTTGCCAACACGGGCTCGGATCGCGCACCGGACGGGCGCAGGGACTCGCCTTCGTCGAACACGCGTGGCCGCAGGGGTGACTCACGGGCGAAAGCATCGCGTGTGAGCGACAGCTCGCTTTCCGTGGCGATTCGGAGGGTCAAACGAGGAGATCTGCAGAAACCTCGTCGCGGATTCACCTAACTAACCTGTCGCCCGCCAGTGGCATGGGACCACCTTGAGGTGAGTTCCGCCAGGAGCATGGGACCACCGTTTCGCCAGTAGTGGGACCTCCCGGGGGTCCGCCA
>JAYVMH010000030.1:0-10012 GCA_043759015.1 Actinomycetota bacterium | reverse complement strand
ACCACCGCCACCTCACCCGAGGACCCAGACGGTGGATCGAGGCTGAGTCTGGCGGATGTGACCCAAGCCCTGCGCATCAGGAACGTCGCCAATCGAAGTGGGTTCAGCGCCCCCACGCTGCGGTACTACGAGGAGATCGGCCTCATTCCCCCACCGGTCCGCACCTCCGCCGGCTACCGCGTGTAACGACGACAGCACGCTCGATCGTCTCTCGTTCATCGGCCGCGCCAAGCAGCTCGGGTGCAGCCTGGAGGAGATCGCCGAGCTGTCCAAGGCGTGCGACGACCAGCGCGGCTGTGTGAGCGACGCCGGCGTCGTGCTGGGAGCCTGCAAGTGAGGCTGTCCAAGCGCGATCGAACGATCCTCGGGGGTGGCGCGGCCGTGTGTGCGCGGCGTGCTGCGCGGGCCCCACCGTCGCCGCGCTGGCGGCCATCGGCGTCGGCACGGCGCTGGGTGCGGCGTCGTTCGGTGCCGGTGCGATCATCGTCGGCGGGTTGCTCACGGCGTTTGTCGTGCGCCGGCGCAGGCGACGCCTGATCTCGGCCCCGTGCGCACTTCCCGAACCGGTCGCCGTCCGCGGCCCCGACACCCGGGTCGCATCGATGACGGCGCCCGACACCCTTGGTCGCGTCCTTGAGGTGCACCTCGCCTCAGCGTCCGTCGCCGGGGTACGCGCGAGGGCCGCGGGATAGCCTAGGAGCGTGGAACAACCTGCCGACACGCCGCTGTTGCGCCGCATTCGCGAGTCGGTCATCGGCGACGATCAAGTCATGGACGGCCCGTATGGGCCTCACCGCATCACCTACGCGGACTACACGGCATCGGGGCGGGCGCTGACGTTCATCGAGGACTTCATTCGCGAAGAGGTGCTCCCCCGCTATGCGAACACCCACACGGAGTCGTCGGGCACCGGCCTGCAGACCACACGGCTGCGCGAGGACGCCCGCCGCATCATCCGCGACGCCATCGGCGGTGACGACGAGACCGCGGTGATCTTCTGCGGCTCCGGCGCCACCGGCGCGATCGACAAGCTGATCGGGGTGTTGAACCTTCGCCTGCCGGCCGACCTCGACGACCGCTACGGGTTGTCGCAGCACATCCCGCTCGACCAGCGCCCGATCGTGTTCGTCGGCCCGTTCGAACATCACTCGAACGAGCTCCCCTGGCGGGAATCGATCGCCGATGTGGTCGTGATCCCCGAGGGCGCCGACGGCCACGTCGACCTTGTACGGCTCGAGGCGGAGCTCATCGCCCACGCCGATCGGCCGATGAAGATCGGCTCGTTCTCCGCTGCCTCCAACGTCACCGGCATCGTGTCCAACACGTGTGCGATCGCGGACCTTCTCCACCGCCATGGTGCGCTGTCGTTCTGGGACTTCGCCTGCGCGGCGCCGTACGTCGACATCGAGATGTTCCCGACGTGCAGCGAGCATCCGCTGTCGTACAAGGACGCGGCGTTCATCAGCCCGCACAAGTTCGTCGGTGGGCCGGGCACGCCGGGCGTGCTCGCGGTCCGGCGCGAGCTGCTGCACAACCGTGTGCCCGACGTGGTCGGCGGTGGCACGGTCGCCTACGTCAATCCCACCGAGCACCGCTACCTCGACGACCCGATCCACCGCGAGGAGGGTGGCACGCCCGCCATCGTCGAGTCGATCCGCGCCGGTCTCGTGTTCCAGTTGAAGCAGGCCGTCGGGGTGAGCACCATCCGCGCCCACGAGGAGTCGTACTGGCAGCGGGCCGTCGAGGCATGGACGAAGAACCCTGCGATCCAGATCCTCGGCAACACCCGATCGGAGCGACTGTCGATCCTGTCGTTCGTGGTCCGCCGGCCGAACGCCCGCTACCTCCACCACAACTTCGTCGTCGCGCTGCTCAGCGACCTGTTCGGCATCCAGTCCAGGGGTGGCTGCTCGTGCGCAGGGCCGTACGGTCATCGTCTCCTCGGCATCGACCTCGAGCGCTCGCACGAGTTCGAGCACGAGATCACCAACGGCTGCGAAGGCATCAAGCCCGGCTGGACGCGGGTGAGCTTCAACTACTTCATCTCCGAGACCGTGTTCCAGTACCTCGTCGCGGCCGTCGACCTCGTGGCCGAGCACGGCTGGCGGCTCCTGCCGGAGTACCGGTTCAACCCGGCCAACGGTCTCTGGCGTCATCGCCTCGGCCCCGTCGAACCGCCGCTGCGGCTCGCGCAGCTCTCCTACGACCCCGCCACGGGCGAGCTCGTCCGCCCGGCACTGCACGTCGCCCGCGCCGGTGAGGACGCGCTCTCCGGGTACCTGACGGCTGCCCGCGCCGTCTTCGAGGCGTCCTCGAGCGGAGCCGCGACCGAGCCGGTAGCAGGTGCGCTGTCGAAGGACTTCGAACACCTCCGCTGGTTCGATCTGCCTGCCGAGTCGCTGTCGTAGGGGTATGTCGTAGAGGTATGTCGTAGGGGTATGTCGGACGATCAGCTGATCGTGCCGAGCAGCTCCAGGATCCGCGATGGTGGGAGGTACGACTCGGTGATGCGCACGCCACGGTGCCGCAGCGCGTCCTCGATGGCGTTGGTGAGCGCCGCCGGCGCGGCGATCATCCCGCCCTCGCCGACACCGCGGTAGTTCGCCTCGATGTCCGACGGCGTCTCGATGTGGTGGATCTCGATCGCCGGGATCTCCATGCACGTGGGGATGAGGTAGTCCATGTACGTCGCGGCCTTCATGTTGCCGCCGTCGTCGTAGGTGAGGCGCTCGTACAGCACCTGGCCGATGCCCTGGGCGACACCACCGCGCACCTGGCCTTCCACGATCGCGGGGTTGATCAGCTCGCCGCAGTCCTCGACCACGACGTAGCGCGGGATCGTGACCATCCCCGTGTCGGCGTCGACTTCCACCCAGCAGACGTGGGTTGCCTGCGACCAACCTCCCTCGCCGCCGTCGAAGAACGCGCTCACGCGCATCGCTTCGCCGGGCTTCGCGGCGGGGTCCGCGTGCCGGCGCTTCGCCTCGGCCGCCACCGCGTCGAGCCCGACCCCCATCGCGGGAACACCGGCGACGTGGACGTTGCCGTCGGTGATCTGCAGGTCCTCGCGGGCGGCCTCTAGCATGTCGGCGGCGACGTCGAGGATGCGTCCGCGGAGCTCCTTGGACGAGATGGTGACGGCGCCGCCGGTCATCGCCGCGGCGCGACTGCCGCCCGTTCCGAGCAGACCGAACGGTGTGACGCGGGTGTCGCCCCACACGAACCTGATCGACTCGATCGGCACGCCGAGCTGGTCGGCGGCGACCTGCGCGAACGTCGTCTCGTGGCTCTGCCCGTGAGGCACCTGCTGGGAGAAGATCGTGATCGTGCCGTCGTCGTTCAACGCCATCTGCGCCGGCTCGCGGCCGATCATCGAGCCGAAGCCGGGCATCACGTGATCGAAGTAGTCGGGCGGGCCGGGCGCGGCCTCGATGTAGGTGGCGAACCCGAGACCGACGAGCCGTCCCGAGGCGCGGGCTGCCTCCTGCTGACGTGGCCAGCCCGCGAGGTCGGCGATCGCCAACGCATCGGTGAGCGTGCGCTTGGCCGACATGCGCACGTCGAGCTTTGGTCCCGTGCGCATCGTCGTCGGCAGCTCGCTCGGGTCGACGATGTTCTTCAGCCGGATCTCGTCGCGGCCGATGCCGAGCTCGTCGGCGCAGATGTCCCACATCCGCTCGCGGACCCACGCCTCCACGGCCCACGGCCCGCGGTAGGGCACGTACGTCCCCTTGTTGGAGGCGACCGAGCGGGCGTCGAACTTGAACACGGGGAATCGGTACGGGCCTGGCAACATCACCTTCACCATCGCGGTGATCATCGGTGAGCCGATGGGCACGCCGGGGTAGGCGCCGGCGTCGATCGTCATCGCAGCCTTCACGCCGAGCAGCGTGCCGTCGTTGCGCAGGGCGAAGCTCAGCTCCACCTGCTCCTCACGACCGTGCCCGCCGCCCATGAGGTTCTCCGTGCGGTCCTCCACGAACTTGATCGAGCGACCGATGGCCCGGGCGACTGCGTACACGGTGATGTCCTCGCGGCTCACTGCTGTCTTCGAACCGAATGCACCACCGATGTCGGGCGCCGCGACCTCGGGCCGTTCGTCGGCGTTCTTCGACATCAGACCCACCATCGAACGCTGCAGGGCCACCGCCTGCCGCGGGTCGCGGACCATGTTCTTCATCATCTGCGCTGTGGTCTGCTTGTTCGCCTCTGCGATGTTCGGGTTCGCCGCCATGAACTCCTTGGCGCCCTTCATGAACCGCTTCAACTGTTCGCGGTCGCGGGCGATCTTCCTGGCCGAATCGCGCAGCCGTCGCTTCGGCACCAGCAGCGCCATCAGCCACTTGTACGCATGGGCGGACTGGGTGGGCGCGTGGAGCACCGCGTTGCCGTCGGGGCTCATCTCCACCACGAGGCCGCGCGTCTCCATCGGCTGGTTGGCGATGCGGTGCTGACGGAAGCGCTGCGTGACGACGCGATCGGCGTCGGCGAACACACCGTCGATCGTGCCCTCGTCCGCGCCGTAGCTGTCCGAGGCCGTGTGCAGCACGTTGCCGTGGGGCGCTTTCGGCCACAGCGCCGGTCGGCTCGGGTCCAGTGCCTGGCCGATCGTCGCGACGGCAGGCAGCGGCGAGTAGTCCACGTCGATCAGGCCGCATGCATCCTCGGCGACCCGCCGCGACGCCGCGACGACGATGGCCACCGGGTCGCCGACGTATCGCACGCGGTCGGCCGACAGCGAGAAGAACGAGGGCTCGTAGAGACCTGGCATGTTCAGCATGCCGATGTACGGGTTCGTGATCTCGGCGATCTCCGCGCCGGTGTACACCGCGGTCACGCCGGCCAGCCGGCGGGCTGCCGCGACGTCGATCCGGCGGATGTCGGCGTGCGGGTAGGGGCTGCGCAGGAACGCCGCGTGGAGCATTCCCGGCACGACGATGTCGTCCACGAAGCGACCGTTGCCGGTCAGCAGTCGTGCATCCTCCACGCGGCGCACGGACGAGCCGACGAACCGGCCGGCGATGGCCTCACGCATGGTCCTTCTCCTTCGAGGTGGTTCCGCCGGCGACCACTGCCTCGACCGCGGCGAGGATGCTCGCATACCCGGTGCAGCGGCACAGGTTGCCGGAGAGCTCCTCGCGGATCTCGTCCGGCGTGGGCGACGGGTTGGCATCCAGCATCGCCTTGGTGGTCATCATGAAGCCAGGCGCACAGAACGCGCACTGGAATCCGTGGTGGTCGCGCATGGCTTCCTGGATGGGATGGAACCGTCCGTCGACGGCGAGGGATTCGATGGTCTCCACGTGTGCACCGTCGACCTGGCCGGCGAGCAACAGACACGCGCGGGCGGAGGTGCCGTCGACGATCACCGTGCACGCGCCGCACACGCCGTGCTCACAACCGAGGTGGGTGCCGGTGAGCCCGACGTCCTCGCGAAGCAGTTCGGCCAACGTTCGCCGTGGCTCGGTCTCCAGGCTGTGGGCGGTGCCGTTGACCGTCAACTCGACCTTCATGCCACTTCCTCCATCGTCTGTCCGGCATCGGCGGTCGCGGCCTGCAACGCTCGCCGGGTGAGCACACCCGCCACGTGGCGCCGATAGGCGGCTGTCGCGTGGGCGTCGTCGCTGGGACGCACAGCCGCGCTCGCGGCGGCCGCCGCAGACGCGAACGCTCTCGCCGACGGTGGTCCGCCGCGCAGTAGCGCCTCCGCTTCGTCGATGCGCACAGGTGTGTCGGCGACCCCGAAGAACGCCAACGCGACGTCGTCGATCCGGCCGTTCTTGGCGAACCTCACCTGGCACGCGACACCGGCGAGCGCGAAGTCGCCGTGGCGGCGCGACAGCTCCATCACGGAACAGCCGGACGTGCCGACGACGACGGGGAACCGCACCGCGGTAAGGAGCTCGTCCTCCGCGGCGGAGGTGCTGAGGTAACCCTCGAAGAAATCAGCCGCCGCGACCTCGCGCGTGGCTCGAGCGCTCTGCAGCACGAACACCGCACCGAGGGCGAGCGCCACCGCCGGCAACTCCCCAGCAGGGTCGGCGTGAGCGAGGCTGCCGCACACGGTGCCCCGATTGCGGATGGCACGATGGCCGATCCACGGGAGCGCAGCCGCGAGCAACGGGGTGCGCTCGGCGACCACGGTGCTTCGCTCGGCCGCGGCGTGGCGAACGGTCGCGCCGAGCTCCACAGCGACGTCGCCAAGGGTGATCCGGTCGAGGCCTGCGACCGCACCGATGTCGATGACGTGCGCGGGGGTCGCGAGCCGCATCGCCAGCATCGGCACGAGGCTCTGGCCCCCAGCCAACACCTTGGCCTCGGGGCCGTGCTCGGCCAGCAGCGCGAGCGCTTCATCCAGCGACGTGGGCCGGTGGTACTCGAAGGCAGCCATCTTCATGGGACGCAGTCTCGCGGATCGCGCCGGCGAACGTTGCGCCGGAGTCAGGACCAAAGTCAGGACCACTCGGCGCGAGCGACCTCGATGAACCGCTGGAGCGCGAACGACGGTGTGCGCTCGCCCGACCAGGTGAGCGAGATCACGCGATGGATGTCCTCTTCCAACTCGACGATCACGGCGCCGTCGGGAAGGCCCGGTTCCACCGTGAGGCCCGGCGCGACGGCGCAGCCGAGGCCGGCGTCCACCAGCCGCTGCCGCGTCGGGTTGTCGGGTGTGCGGAACACCGATCTGCCATTGATGCCGACGGCGCGCAACGCCTGCTCGCCTCGTGCCGCGCACGCATCGCCGAGCGCACCGTGGACGAAGTCCTCGCCATCGAGGTCGACCAGCGAGATCGTGCCGCGGGACGCGAGCCGGTGGTCGGGTGGCACGAGCGCGACGAAGCGGTCCACCATCACCTCGATCGAGCACAGGTCGTTGCCGACCGTGTTCGCCTCGACGAACGCGACGTCCAGCGCACCCTCGCGCACCAGCTCCGACAGCTCACCGTCGCGGCCCTCGCTCTGGATCGACACGGCGATGTCGGGCCACTGGCGCCGGTATGCGGCCAGCACGCGCGGCAGCAGGCGGGCACCGGCGGACTGGAAGGCGCCGACGCGCAACGTCCCCGCCGAGCCCCGATCGAGCGCCTCCAGGTCGCCGCGGGCGATCTCCAACCGTTCGAGAATCCGTCGGGCGTGCTCCAGCACCACCGCTCCGGCCTCGGTGAGCGTGACCGGGCGAGGGCCGGACCCGCGGTCCACCAGTCGTTGCCCGACGACGCGCTCGAGTGCCGCCAGCTGCTGGGAGACGGCGCTCTGGCCGTAGCCGAGCTCCTCCGCGGCGCGGCTGATCGAGCGCGTGTCGGCGATGGCCGACAGCGCGGCCAGGTGGCGAACGTCCAGGTCCCAGAGTTCATTACCGATCGGCATGGTCTTGATCATATATATTCGTTGGACAGTTCAATTCATTTCCGTCATGATGGTCGAAGAGTTCATTACGAAAGGAAATCGCCATGGCAGCCCTCACCATCATCGCCCTGCTCGTCGGCATCAACCTGGTGTCCAAGCGCTGGGGCGTCGACAGCCGCGACAGCAACGACTGGCATTCGAGCTGCTCCGGCTGCTGAGTTCGGTTCTCGCGAAGGACCGAGGCGGACGAATTGCTCCGTCGACGCCTCGATCGACCGCAACAAACGTGCGATAGTGACTGCGTGGTGGCCGAATGGATCTGTCCTGCGTGCGGGGCATCCAACATCTCGCGGGCCCGGTTCTGCGGCGAGTGCGGCGCGTCCGCAGCGGTCGCCGAACCTGCGCCCGTAGCCGCGCCCGTTCGCGAGGAGCGACGGCAGATCACCGTGCTGTTCTCGGACGCGTCCGGCTACACCTCGATGGCGGAGCACTTGGACCCCGAGGTGGTCCGCGACGTGATGCGCAGGGTCTACTCCAGCGCGGAGTCGCTCGCCGCCCGCTACGGCGGCCGGGTCGACAAGCTGATGGGCGATGCCGTGCTCGTCGTGTTCGGCGACCCGGTTGCGCACGAAGACGATGCAGAGCGCGCCGTTCGCACCGCTCTCGATCTACACGCCGCGGTGGACGCGATGCGACCGGACCTCGAGTCGCGGATCGGGTCGTCGTTCCGCATGCACAGCGGCATCAACAGCGGCATCGTCGTCACCGGCGACCTCAATGGCGACCGGGCGTCCGGCCCACTCGGCGACATGGTCAACGTTGCTGCGCGCTTGCAATCGATGGCCGATGGCGGCCAGGTGCTGATCGGGCCGGAGACGTATGCGCTCGTCAAGGACCGCTTCGTCGTGGCCGACCTCGGCGAGCGCGAGTTGAAGGGACGCAACCAACCGGTTCATGTCCGCCGGGTCGAGGGCCTTGCGGCCGGGCGCGGCATGCCGTCTCGGCGCGTCGGCGCGTTCATCGGCCGGCATGAAGAACTGGGCGTCCTCCTCGGCGCCGTCGATCGCGTGCGCGATGGCGAATCCTCGCTCATCACCGTGTGTGCTGAAGCAGGTGCGGGCAAGACCAGGCTGCTGGAGGAGGTGCGCCGCCGGTTGGACGACGACGTCGTGTGGTTGGAAGGTCGCGCGTACCCCTACACCACCGACATCCCGTACTCGCCCCTGATCGATCTGATCAGCAGCGCTGCCGGAATCGACGAGGGCGACAAGGCAGAGCAGGTGCGCTCGAAGCTCGGCGCGATGGTCGACAGGACGTTGCCGGGCGACGACACCGCGATGGTGGCGCTCGCCCACCTCTATGAACTGACCCCGTCGGAGTCGACCGTCGACCTCGAGTCGTTCCGCTCGGTCCTCCTCGTCGCGCTCGCAGCACTCGTGAGCGCGGTGGCGGCGCGGGCTCCGACGGTCGTCTGTCTCCAGGACCTGCACTGGGTCGATCCATCCACCGCTGACCTCGTGCGCGAGCTGACCACGGTGGTGGACAAGCCGTTCGTCATGATCTGCAACTTCCGCCCCGGCTTCACGCTCGGGGCGCGTCGCGAGCGGGTGCTGCAGCTCACGGAGATGTCGGGTCGCCAGACCCGGGAACAACTCGTCTCGCTGCTGGAGGGAGCCGAACTGCCGCCCGGTCTGCTCGATGCCGTCATCGCCCGCGCCGGCGGCAACCCGTTCTTCGTCGAGGAGATCATCAACAGCCTGATCGAGACGGACGTGCTGGTTCGGGAAGACACGTGGGTGCTGCGCCGCCAGATCGACGAGCTCGCCCTGCCGAGCACCATCCGCGGCCTGATCGCCGCACGCATCGACAACCTCGCACCGCTCCAGCGGCGAGTGCTCCGCGAGGTGTCGGTGGTCGGTCGCGAGTTCCTCTATCGCCTCGTGCGCTCGGTCTCGAACGAGCCCGACGATCTCGACGGAAGCCTCGAGATGCTGTCCGCTGCCGATCTGATCCGCGAGAAGTCAGTGGATCCCGAGTTGGAGTACGTGTTCAAGCACGCGCTCACCCAGGAGGTCGCGTACGAAGGGCTGTTGCGCCGCGACCGACAGGAGCTCCACGAGCGGGTTGCGCGGGCGATCGAGTCCACACTCGGCGATCGGGTGGACGAATTCGTCGAGACGCTCGCCTACCACTTCCAACGCAGCGGCCGGGTGGTCGAAGCCGTCGGCTACCTCCGCAGGGCGGGCCGCAAGGCGCTCGAACGCTACGCGATGGTCGAGAGCCACAACCACTACCGGGCCGCGTACAAGATGCTCACCACCAACGACACGGACAACCCGGTCGACCCGTCGATCCGCGACCGGCTGCTTCTGGAGACGCTGGTCGAGTGGGCGACCGCCCACTACTACACGGGTGCGTACTCCGGGCTCCACGAGTTGATCACGGCGCATCGAGACCTCCCGCGCGCCGTGGGAGACGACGCGCTGCGCGCCCGGTGGCTTGCATGGCAGGCGAACGTGGTGTGGAACCACGACAACGACATCAGCGGCGCAGTCGCGTTGCTCGAGGAGGCGCTCGAGCTCGCCCGGGCGTGTGGCGATGCCACCGCCGAGGCCTTCTCCCTGGCATGGCTCACCTGGGTGCTGACCACCACCGGCGAGCCGGC
>JAYVMH010000029.1:0-25456 GCA_043759015.1 Actinomycetota bacterium | reverse complement strand
CGCGCGGAGCGGGACCGCGGCCCTGCTCGTGCCTGGGCACTGGAGCACGTTCGGCAACATCACGCGCACGGTGGAAGGGCTCCGAGGCGGGCACACCTACCGCCTGTCGTACTGGGTGAAAGGCAACACGTCGGTGGGCGGCGAGTTCAACTGGTCGCCACCGGACTGGTCGGTCGTCGTCTCCGGCAGGCTGCCGTCGTTGGCCATCACCGCCGAGCGATGGTCACGGGTGAGCGTCGACCTCACGGCACCGACGGGGGCCGAGCGCCTCTGGCTGGGCCTCTACGCTGACGCCGACTTCGTACTCGACGACGTGACGCTCGTTGGGCCGGTCGACAGGCCTCCGGGCGGAGTGTCCTCGTCTTCGGTCTCCTCCGGCTCGTCCTCTACGCTCCAACCGGCGACGACCGCAGCAGGGACCACGAGCGCGACGACGACGCCCACGACCCCCCCGCCGGAGTCTCCGGGAACCCTGCCGGCCGCCACGCTGCCGACGACGACCCGGCCCCTCCCGACCACGTCGCCCCCGACCCAGCCGACGACCACCGTGGCAGCACCGGTGCCGACCACCCTGCCGCCTGCGCCGGTGCCGACACCGCGGGTGGGTCGCCCGCCGTCGGGTCCCGACGAGATCGATGCCCGTGTGTGTGGGAGCAGTCGTTTGTTGGGCGGCCCCATCTCGGCCGGCGCGGCGGGTGCGTTGTATGTCGGTCGTTCGGTGGTGACGGTGCCGGCCGGTGACAACTCGGGTGCCTTCTCGGGCGGTGCCGGCACGGTGTACTGGTTGGCGCCGGGTCGCCACACGCTGGGGTCGTCGCCGTTCGGGCAGATCCAGCCGAAGGACGACGACGTGTACATCGGCGCACCGGGTGCGGTGCTCGACGGCGCGGCCACCAACCGCTACGCGTTCGTGGGCCACGCCCAGCGGGTGGCCATTCGCTATCTGACGATCACTGGGTTCGACGCGCCGGTGAACGAGGGTGTGGTAAACCACGACTCGGGTGATCATTGGCTCATCGAGTTCTCCACCATCCGGGCCAACGGTGGGGGCGGGATGATGGCCGGGAGTGGTCAGGTGGTGCGCCAGAGCTGTCTGGCCGAGAACGGCCAGTACGGGTTCAACGCGTATCAGGGTGGTGACGGCATCACGGACGTGGTGTTCGACCACAACGAGATCATGGGGAACAACACGGGTGATTGGGAGGTGCGTCAGCCGGGTTGCGGCTGCACCGGTGGTGGCAAGTTCTGGGCGGTGAAAGGTGCCCGCATCACGAACAACTGGGTGCATGACAACCATTCGGTGGGGTTGTGGGCCGATACGAACAACATCGACTTCCTGTTCGAGCGCAACGTGGTGGATCACAACGACAACGTCGGCATCTGGTACGAGATCAGCTACAACGCCCGTATCGTCGACAACTTGCTGACGCGCAACGGGTGGGTGTCGGGCCGCAGCAACCAGGGGGCGCCGGCCCCGGCGATCTACCTGTCCGAATCGGGTGGTGACAGCCGGCTCCGGTCCACCACCGCGGGCGCAGCGATCATCGAGATCGCCGGGAACCAGTTGGTCGACAACTTCTCCGGCATCACGCTCTACGAGAACACGAACCGGTTCTGCAACTCGAACGGCAACTCGTCCACCGGCTACTGCACCCCGTTCGTCGGCAATGGGAAGATCCCTGCGCCGCAGCAGTACGGCTACGGCCAACCCATCAACCCCAGCCACCAGTGCACCGCTCCTGGCATCGCCAGCGAGCCGCTGTACACCGACTGCCGCTGGCGCACCCAGCACGTGTCGATCCACGACAACGCCCTGGCGTTCAACCCATCGGTCGTACCGTGCGCCGGCAAGTTCTGTGGCGCCATGTCGCTGTACGGCAGCGGGGCCGACAACCAGGCCTGGCAGCCGTACACCGTGTCCGGCACGCTCGACGCGCTGTCGTTCGGGCAGGACAACCGCTGGCGCAACAACACCTACCAGGGCCCCTGGAAGTTCATGACCCGCTTCGGCGACCAGGTCGACCTCGCGACCTGGCGGGGAACCTACGCCCAGGACCAGGGAAGCAGCTTCGGCTGAGCCGATGACTTCAGGATCGAGCACCTCCTGCCGACAAGAACACCATGACGGTGTCCTTGTCGCGGGAGGGCTCGCGTGTCGACGGGAGCTGACGTGGTCGCTCACCTGCTGCGGCGGGCCGGGTTCGGGGCCGAAGAGCCCGACCTGGTCGCCTTCTGCGCCCTCGATCTGGCCGAGGGCATCGATCGTCTGTTCGACCGCAGCGCCGAGCCACCTGACGTGATGCCGGCCACGCTGCTGAACCCGAACGAGAACCACTGGACGCAGTGGGCCCTGTGCGTCCAGGAGTGGCTCGAGCGCATGGCGGTGACGCCGACGCCGCTGGTGGAGAAGATGACCATGTTCTGGCACGGGCACTTCGTATCGGGCATCGACAAGGTCGGCTCGATGGGGGCGATGTGGCAGCAGATCGCCACCTACCGGCGGCTGTGCTTCGGCAACCTGAAGGATCTGGCCCGGGCGATGGCGGTGGAGCCGGCGATGCTGCGGTACCTCGACAACGACGTGAGCCGGGCCGGCACCCCGAACCTGAACTTCGCCCGGGAGCTGTTCGAGCTGTTCCTGCTGGGTGTGGGCAACTACACCGAGCACGACATCGCCGAATCGGCCCGGGCGTGGACCGGTCACACGATCGACGCCGCGACCGGTGCGTACACGTTCCGGGCCGACTGGCACGACGACGGTGACAAGACGATCTTCGGTGTCACCCGGAACTTCGACGGCACCGACGTGATCGACCTCGTGTTCTCATTGCCGGCGACGCGCCGGGCCTGCGCACGGTTCATCGTCGGTGAGCTGTGGGCCTACCTCGCCCACCCGTCGCCCCCCGCCGCGCTCATCGACGAGTTGGCCGGCGTGTTCCTCGATGCCGACTTCGAGATCGTCCCGCTCCTGCGGGCGATCTTCCTGCACCCGGCGTTCCTGGCCGACCACGCCCGGGACGGTCTCGTGCGGTCGCCGGTCGAGTGGTGCGTGGCTCTGCGCCGAGCCACGGGCGTGCCCTTCGCCGAGAGCCACCCCGAGTGGTGGCTCGGTGCCATGGGCCAGCTGCCCTACAGCCCGCCCGACGTCAGCGGCTGGCGGTCGAACGAGTACTGGCTGTCGACGACGGCGGCCGCCGCTCGCGCCGACTATGCCGCGCACGTCGCTTGGAAGGCCCGCGGGGCCGGCACGCTGATGGAGACGCTGGGCATGACCGCGCCGGCGGCGGTGGAGGTGGCCCTCGAGCGCTTCGGTGTGAGCGGCGCTTCGACGGTGACGAAGAACGCCATCGGCACGTGGCTGGTCGCTCAGCGCAGCGTGCCGTGGACCGGGTGGAACCAGGTCCAGGGGATCATGGTCCTCGCTGCCCTGTCACCCGAGATGCAACTCGCCTGACAAGGAGGTCTCGTGCAACACGACGTTGCGTCGATCGTCCGATCCCTCGGACGACCCGATGAGGGCGTGTGGTCCACCAACCGGCGGCAGTTCCTGCAGCTGGCGGCCACGACCGTGGCGGGTGCGGTGGCGACGGCGGCGCTGCCCGGTTGGACGCGGACTGCCGCCTCCGCAGCCGTGCCGACACCGGGCGACGGCATCCTGGTAGTCGTCAACCTGCATGGCGGCAACGACGCGTGGAACACGGTCGTGCCCTACGCCACGGCGGCCTACCACGACCGGCGTGGTCCGCTGGCGATCGCGACGGGTGACGTGCTCCGCCTAGACGACGAGGTCGGCCTGCACCCGGCGCTGGGCTTCCTGCACCAGCGCTGGCTCGGCGGTCAGTTGGCCATCGTGCAGGGTGTGGGCGATCCGGACCCGGACCTTTCGCACTTCACGTCGATGGCCCGGTGGATGTCGGCGACCGACGGGGCCTCACCGCGCACGGGCTGGTTGGGCCGGTACCTCGACGGTGTGGCCGGCGACAGCCCGTTCGTCGGCGTCACCATCGGCCCGACCGTGCCGCTGACGCTGGTGGGCTACCAGAGCGATGCCTGCGCCATCGGCGAGGTGGGCGGCTCGTTCGGCACCTCGCTCGATGTGAACGATCAGCGCCTGGCCCGGGCGGTGCGCGACCTGGCGGCCGGTCCCCAGGACCGCGGCGCGTTGGCCGACGCGGTGGCCAGGGCAGGGCGGGCGATGGTCGACGTCAACACGGTCACCGCGCCGCTCTACACCGGCGATCTACCGACCGAGCGACCGGCGCGCGACCTCACGCTGGCGGCCCGACTGATCAACGCCGGTCTTGGCGTCCGCGTCATCAACGTCGATCTCGGCAGCTTCGACACCCACGCCACGCAGCTCGGCTACCACGCCGGTCTGCTGCGCCGGCTCGACGCCGGCCTCGCCGCCTTCTTCGGGGTCCTCTCGCCCGACGTGGCCGGCAGGGTCGTCGTGTACGTCGCCAGCGAGTTCGGCCGTGCGCTGACCTCCAACGACTCCGGCGGCACCGACCACGGAGCCGCCGGTGCCGCGCTCCTGATCGGCGCGAACGTGCGGGGCGGGCGCCACGGGGCCCTGCCGTCGTTCGCCGATCAGTCGGTCGGGACCGTGCTCTCGGCGACCGTCGAGCACCGATCGGTGTTCGCCACCGTGCTGGCGCGCTGGCTGGCCGCCGATGACGTCGCCATCCTCGGGCGGTCATTCGAGCAGCTCGACCTGTTCGTGGCGCCGCCGTCGCCCGGGTCGGGGACGACCGACATCGTGACCCGCCTGGCCGGCGACGGGTTCGTCGAACCGGTACGGCCGGTGCGTGTGCTCGACACGCGTGACGGCACGGGCGGCGTGGCGGGACCGGTGGGTGCCGGGCAGACGATCGACGTGATGATCGCCGGCGACGCCGTCCCACCCACCGCCACCGGTGTCGTGCTCAACCTCACCGCGACGGAAACGACGGCGCGCAGCTACGTGACCGTGTGGCCCGCAGGGCGCGAACGCCCGCTGGCGTCGTGCCTGAACATGGCGCCCGGACAGACGGTGCCGAACCTCGTCCTGACGGCCCTCGGCGCCAACGGTGCGGTGTCGCTGTACAACTCGGCGGGCACGACCCATCTCGTGGCCGATGTGGTGGCCTACGTCGGGCCGGCGCCCGGGGCGACGTTCCTCCCCCTGGACCCGTTCCGGCTCCTCGACACGCGCACCGGCGCGCCGCTCAGCGCCGACGAGCCACGGCGCGTGTCGGTCGCCGGTCGCGGCTCGGTGCCCGCGAGCGGCGTCGTAGGTGTCGTTGCCAACGTGACGGTGACCGAGCCCACGGAGTCGGGCTATCTCACCGTGTGGCCAGCGGCTCAGAGCCGGCCCGTCGCGTCGAACCTGAACTTCCTTCCGGGTCAGACGGTGCCCAACCTGGCGGTGGCGCGCCTGGCCGACGGTGCTATCGACCTCGTGGTGTCCTCCGGATCGGCCCATGTCGTGATCGACGTCGTCGGTGTGCTGACCGACGCCAGCTCTGGCGCGCGGCTGCACACGATGGTGCCGGCGCGGGTGCTCGACACGCGGGAGGGTCTCGGGGCTGCGGGGCGCCTCGTACCGATGGAGGCGATCGAGCTCGTGCTCGGCGGGGTGGTCGGGGTGCCGGGGGATGCGATGGCGGTCGCGCTCAACCTCACGGCCGCCGATCCGAGCTCGTTCGGTTGGATCACGGTGTGGCCGGCCGGGCAGACGCGACCGGAGACGTCGAGCTTGAACCTGTCGCCCGGGCGTGACGTGGCCAACCTGGTGATCACACGGCTCGGTCGGGACGGCGCGATCGGTCTGTACAACGCGCGTGGCAGCACCGATCTCGTGGCCGACGTCGTCGGTTGGTTCGCCTGAGCTACAGGCGTCGGAGCAGCTGGGAAAGGTTCGACGGCTGTTCCCCGTCGCGCACGGCACGGGTCACGTGGTTGACACCCGGAGCACGCACGATGACGTCCGGCCATCGGGACGGTCCCGGTGCCGAACAAGGAGAACCCACATGCGAATCTCTCGGCGCGCCGTCGTGCTCGGCGTGTTGACCACCGCACTGGCGGCGGGGACGGCCTTCGCCGCCCTCGACCACGGCGTGAAGCAGCAGAAGGAGCTGGCCGACGACTCGCTCGAGCTGTTCGGGGTGCTGAAGCCCGTGGCCGCGTCGTCGAACGTCGACTTCACCACGGCGCAGGCGCTGGCCAACCCGGCCGGCCTCGTCACGGTGGCCAAGGGCCTGAAGGTCAACGTGGTGTCGGCGGGCAACGCCGCACCCAACATCGACCAGATGGTGCTCTGGCCGCAGGCCAACCCGACCCACATCATCGCCTGCAACGAGGAGGGCCCGACGGCGGCCGGTCTGCAGAAGATCGACCTGAAGACGGGTGTGGCGACGACCATCCTCACGGGCACCGCAGCCTGTGATCCGGTCCGCGTGACGGCTTGGGGCACCGTGCTCTTCGGCGAGGAAGCCGGCAGCACCGCCGGCATGTACGAACTGATCGATCCGCTCGCCGTGACCGGCGCCACCGTCGACCGCACGACCGGAGTGTCGTCATCGCCGAACATCCGTCGGATCGATGCCTACGGTCTGCTCTCGTTCGAAGGCCTCGCGGTGCTGCCCAACGGTGTCACGTACTACGGCGACGAACTCTCGGCCAGCAACGGCAACCCCGGCGGTGCCTACTTCAAGTTCGTGCCGACCACCCCGTGGGTCGCCGGGAGCGCCCCCATCACGTCGCTCGACCAGTCGCCGCTGGCCTCAGGTTCGGTCTTCGGTCTGCGCGTCGGCCAGGGCGGCAACTTCGGTCAGGGGTTCTCGTACGGCACGGGTTCCTGGCAGCCGCTCACCGGCACCACGGCGGCGCCGCTGCGTCCGTTGGCCATCGCGGCCAAGCTGACGGGCTACTACCGTCCGGAGGACATCGATGTCGACACCCGTGCCCTCGCCGTCGGCAACGTGCGCTTCTGCGGCAACAACACCGGCCGTGACTCGGCCCGGTACTGGGGCGAGACCATCTGCTTCACCGACGGCAGCGTGGCCGCTTCGGCGTCGGGTGCGACCGTTCCGCAGGTGCAACTGCTGGTGCAGGGCTCCTCGCAGATGAACATGCCCGACAACATCGCCTTCCAGGCGAAGCGGGCCAACTGGATCGTCCACGAGGACGGCAGCACGAGCGACCACATCGACGGCTCGCGCAACAACGACATCTGGAGCTGCCTCGACGACGGCGCCGATGACGACACGCTGACCGACGGTTGCGTCCGCGTCATCACGCTGAACGACCTCGACGCCGAGTCGACCGGCGGCTTCTTCGACGCTACCGGCACGCACTACTACGTGAGCATCCAACACGGCTCGAGTCCGTTCGGCACGATCCTCGACATCACCGGCTGGCGCTGAGCCCACCGGCTCACCGCAACGCCACGGCCCGCCGTCCACCGCTTCGAGCGGCGGTCGGCGGGCCGTTCCGCGTCACGCGCCGCGGCGGCCGGCGATGAGATGGAGGGTCGGCTCGCCCCGTTCGTAGGCCAGGCGGCGGCACCGTGCCAGCGCGACGCGCAGGCGCTCCCGCACGATGTCCTCGCCGACGAGGTACGGTCCGAGCTCGCCGACGAGATGCAGAGCGGCGGTCAGCGCGACCACCCCTGCGCCGGTGAGGTGCTCCGGGTCCGCTCGCCGCTGCGCCGCCCGCACCGTCTTCCACTGGATGGTCTCCTGCACCGGACCCGCTCCTGTTCGCTCCGTCGAATCGCGCCGACGTCAGCGTGTGCGCGCCCGTGGGCATCGGCAAGCGTCCGCGGCGAGTGCTCGCTCAACGGTCATCCCGACGTCACCGCCGCGCCGCGCTCGGTAGCGGGGGCGCACGGGCCGGTGGTGCGCTCCCGGCGAAACGCATCGGCGCGCGTGAGCGCGATCCGAACTTTCGATGAGCAACGGGCGGGCCCTGTTCCCCGCGTCGTACAGTCGACGTACCTTCGCTCGGTGGACAGCGAGGTGGAGCTCCAGTTGGTGGCGATGTTCACCAGGATCGATCGCCAGACGGTGGTGGAGGCGTGGCGCGTTGCCGGGGCTCGCAGCGTCCAGCAGTGCCGCGTCTGGGACGCACTGGCGACCGCCGCCTGCAGCCGTGACGTGGGTCCCGCGCTCGAAGCGCTCGCCGCGCTCGACGACTGGGACGACGAATGCAACGACTTCACGGCGCGCGGTCTCGCGGCGACATCGCACGCCGCCGACATGGTGCGGCCGCTGCTCGAGCGACTCGACGTGAGGGGTCAGTGGGCGACGACGTTGCCGGGGACGATCTGGGCCTGGAAGGCGAACACGTCGCGGCTCTCGGGGTCCACGAGGGCCTTCACCCAGTGGACGTCATTGAGACCCGTCGCCGCGTTGTCGCCGAAGGTCTCGACGCGGGTGAAGTTCTCCAGGCGCTTGCCGGCCGCGTCGAGCAGCGGCTTGTCGACCCGGAAGTAGTGCGAGTCACCGTGGACGTAGGCGACCGGGCGGCCGAAGGCGATGGTCTCGTTGCGCAGGGCGACGAGGTAGGACTGGTAGCCGTCGGGGGCGCTGTCGGTCTCGGCCAGCGTGCGGGCGTTGCGCAGCGGAGCCCGCGTGGCGTCGCTGCCGTCGAAGCCGGGGTCGGCCTGGGCGATGATCATGACGGCGACGGAACGCTTGGCCTTGGCCTGGGCGAAGGTCTCCTGCAGCCAGGCGATGTTCGCTGCATTGCGCGCCGCGTACTCGTCGGCGTTCGGAGCGGTGTCGCACAGGTTGTTGCACGAGCCCTGGACGTTGACCGTCACGTAGGTGACGCCCTCGTACAGCCAACGTCGGTTCTCCACGCAGGGGGCGGGCTTGGTGACCGTGGGGCCGGCGGCCGGACCGCTCACGTAGGCGAGACACGTGGGCGCCGTCTGGACCTCCTGCTTCAGCTGCTTCTTGCCCGCCGTGTACGGCGTGCTGAAGAACACCTGGCGCTCACGGTCGAGGCGCTCGAGCGAGTTGAAACCGCCGTTCGACGGACGGTCGCAATCGGTCCAGTCGTTGTCGCCGGGGGTGAACGCCGCCGGCTGATCGAGGGCATTCAGGTAGCCGAGCGCCTTGACGTAGAGCTCGTCGGCGCAGGTGACCGACGGCGGGTTCGCCGTGGGCCCGTTGCCGGCCTTGAGGTCACCGTCGTGGACGGTGAAGGCGAGCTTCTGGCTGTTCATGTCGGCGATGAGGTTCGGCACGCCGATGTCGGCCTGGGCCGCCGAGTACGGCAGGTCGCCCCAGAGGCCGACCGAGTACTCGAACTCGTTGGTGTTGGTGGCCTGGCGCGACGCATAGGAGATCGCGGGGACCGCGATCGCCGTGGCGCCGAGCATGAGTCCGAGGATCGCTGGTCGGGTGAGCTCGTGCCTGAGTCCGGGCATGGTGATTCGCCTCTCGTGGTGGTCCGCAGCCGGATCCTCGCGGCGACCGCTGAACCACCGATGGCCGTCGGGCGGCGGCCGGGTGAAGTGCGGGTGTTCGTCCGGTGAACGCGAGGAGGGCCCCACACGGAGCAGGCGATCACCTGATCAGTAGCGGAAGGTGGCGAGCTGCCGGGTGAGGCTGGCCGAGGTGGTCGCCAGCCCCCGAGCGGCATCCTGGGTCTGTTCGGCAGCATCGGCGGCGCCCTGCGCAGAGGCGGCGAGGTCGGCCACGTGGTCGGCGATGTCGTGTGTCCCCATGGCGGCCTGGGCCATGTTTCGGCCGTCTCGGCCGTCGCCGCCGACTGCTCCTCGACCGCAACGGCGATGGCCGACTGCAGCTCGTTGATCCGGTCGATGACGACGATGACCTGCGCGACGGAGTCCGCGGCCTCGCGGCTGTCGGCCTGGATCGCGCTGATCTGCTGGGCGATCTTCGCGGTGGCCTGCGCCGTCTCGCGGGCGAGGTCCTTGACCTCACCGGCCACGACGGCGAGCCCGCGGCCTGGTTCCCCGGCGCGAGCGGCTTCGATGGTCGCGTTGAGGGCCAACAGGTTGGTCTGCGCGGCGATGGCGGAGATGAGCGTCAGGACGCTTTCGGTTGTTGGATCGGTCGCCACCTGTGAGGCGCCGCCGCCGCCTCCCGTACATGCCTAGACCGCTTTCGATACCGGCGCTGGTCACGCTGACGCCGTTCGAGCGGTGCCCGCAGGTCCCTGCAGCGTCGTACACTGCCTGGCTCGTGAGCACATGGGCGGATGTACCGGTGGGGGCGCAAGCCGACGCGCCGACGTGGCGCCAGCCGGTGACGATGGCGTGGGTCGCATCTCAGGGCATCGCCGCCGTGGGCCTGGCCACGGGCGCATGGTGGCGCGGTCGCGGGTTGCTCGCCGGCTTCGTCTGCTGGGACGGCCAGTGGTACCTGCGGGCGGCTCGGCGCGGCTACGGGGCGGCGCCCATCGCGGGCCGACCGTCGCCGTGGCCGTTCTTCCCGTTGCTACCCGAGCTGCTGCGATTGCTCCATGGCGCTGGCCTGCCGGCGGCGACCGGCATGGTCGTCGTCAACCATGTGTTCCTGTTCGCCGCGCTGGTCGGCGTGTGGCACCTCACCGACCGCCACCTGGGGAGGTCGCACGCGTCGCTGGCCGTGTGGGCGTTGGCGCTGGCACCGATGGCGGGCGTCTTCTCGATGCTGTACCCGTCGGCCGTCTTCCTCGCTGCCTCGGTGTGGGCGTTCGAGCTCGCCGACCGGCGGAACTGGGTCTGGTGCGGCGCGCTGGCTGCGGTGGTCACGTCGGCCCGTCCGAACGGCATCGTCGTCGCCGCGGTGCTCGTGGTGCTCGCCGCGGCGCGGGCCGCGCCGCCGCGCCGATGGCGGGAAGCCGTCGTCACCGGTGCGCCGTCGGCGGTCGCGTTCGGCGGTTGGATGCTGGTCGGGCTCGTCCGGACCGGGAACCCGCTCGTGTTCGCCACCGCCAAGACGGCCTGGCACGAGGTCACCCTGGTGGGGCTGGTGCGGCGGGTGCTCACTCCCGCCACCGTCGACAGCCTCGACGTGCACGTCGTCCTCGGCGCCGTAGCCGTCGCCGCGCTGGCGCTCGGGTGGCGGCGCCTGCCGCGCTCGTGGCGGGCGCTCGCCTCGGTGTCGCTCGCGCTCCCCGCCGTCACCGGGCTGGTCGGGCTGGGGCGCTACAGCGCCGAGTGCTTCCCGGTGGCCATCGCCGCCAGCGCACCGCTGGCCCGGCTGTCGACGGGCGCCAGGCGAGCGCTCGCCGCCGGCTCCGTCGTGGCTGCGTTCGGGTGCGCGGTGGCGATGGCCGCCCACGGACTCGTGCCGTAGCACATCGTCCGTGCGAACCGCGCGCCACCGGTCGGCGAACAGGTCGGGACGCGACGGTGAACTTCCGATCGGCAGCCGCTCGGTGCTGGGGTCTCGCTGGAACAGTGCGCAGGGAACATCGTCCCGCGTTCGCCGCCGCGGTCATCGCCGGTGCGACGCGGCTCGGAGTGGCCGGACCGGTCGCCGCCGCCGACGGATCGGGCCGCGGTGAGCGCGGGGCATCGAGGACCTGCTCGGTCTCACGGCGGGCGGCACCGGTGGTCACGGTCACCTCGGCGACGCCGGCATGGCCGGATTGACGACTGATCCGACTCGACGTCACGACGCCGTCCGGCGGGTCGGCCCCTCCAACCACCACCCCTCGCCGCCTCGACCGGAGCTACGGTGACGTCATGGGGCAGGGAGAGATGCTCCATGACGTCACGGTGGCCTGCGAGGCAGGGATGGACCCATGAACTTGGCTGTCTGGGTGGAGCGCAACGGGTGTCTGCGAGCCGACGATCCGGCGCTGGCCGACGGCGAGCGCGTCCATGCCGACTGGCGTACCTTCGCCGGTCGCGCCGCTCGAGCCGCGGGTGGCCTGCGCGACACGTTCGGCCTGTCGCCCGGCGACCGGGTGGCCATCGTGATGCGCAACCGGCCGGAGTACCTGGAGGCGCTGTTCGCCATCTGGCACGCGGGGTTGGTGGCCGTGCCGGTGAACGCCCGTCTCCACCGTGACGAGTTCGCCTACATCCTCGAGCACAGCGCAACGTCGGTCGTCGTGACCGACGACGAGCACGGCGACGACGTCGAGTCACTGGTCGGGAGCGTGGCGTCGTTGCGGGCCGTGGTGCTGGCACCGGGTGAGCGGTGGGACCGGCTCATGGCGTCGTCGCCCGTGCCGCTGGCGGGCCGGCGGCCCGAGGACGCGGCCTGGCTGTTCTACACGAGCGGCACGACCGGGCGGCCGAAGGGCGCCACGCTCACGCACCGCAACCTGCTGATGGCGTCGCTCAGCTACTTCGCCGACATCGACCCGGTGATGGCGCACGACAGCATCCTGCACGCCGCGCCGATCTCGCACGGCTCGGGCCTGTACGGGCTGCCTCACATCGCCCGTGGGGCAGTCAGCGTGGTGCCGGTCTCGGGTGGCGTCGACGGCGACGAGATCGCCACGCTGCTGCGGCGCTGGCCCGGGCTGTCGTTCTTCGCGGCGCCCACGATGGTGAAGCGGCTCGCCGGCGACCGCGCCATCGCCACCGCCGACCTGTCCAATCTGAAGACCATCATCTACGGCGGCGCGCCGATGTACCTGGCCGACCTGCAGGACGCCCTCGGCGTGTTCGGCCCCCGCTTCGCCCAGATCTACGGGCAGGGCGAGACGCCCATGACGATCACCGCCCTGTCCAAGGCCGACCACGCCGACCGGACCCACCCGCGGTGGCTGGAGCGCATGCAGAGCGTCGGCGTCACCCGCACCGATGTCGAGGTGCGCGTCGTCGACGAGGAGGACCGCGACCTGCGCACCGGCGAGGCCGGTGAGATCCTGGTCCGCGGCGACGTGGTCATGGCCGGCTACTGGAAGAACCCCGAGGCCACCGCCGAGGCGTTGCGGGGCGGCTGGCTGCACACCGGCGACGTCGGCCGCTTGGACGACGAGGGCTACCTCACGCTGCGGGACCGGTCGAAGGACCTGATCATCAGCGGCGGCATGAACATCTACCCGCGCGAGGTGGAGGAGGCGTTGCTGCGCCATCCTGGCCTGGGCGCCGCCGCGGTGGTCGGCCGACCCGACGCCGAGTGGGGCGAGGCGGTGGTGGCCTTCGTGGTGGTCGCCGAGGGCGCCACGCCACCACCGGTCGACGATCTCGATCGGGTGTGTCTCGACCACATCGCCCGCTTCAAGCGGCCCAAGGAGTACCGGTTCGTCGACACCTTGCCGACCAACAACTACGGCAAGGTGCTCAAGCGCGAGCTACGCGACCAGCTCCGGGCCGAGGTCGAGGCGGGTGTCGGTGATCTGTAGAGTTCGGGCACAGGCGGGTCGATGGGCACGGGGGTGTGCCGCTCGATCCCGACGTTGGCCCATTGCGAACCACCGGCGAACGGTGGAGGAGGCTGTCTCTCATGAAGCTCGCGCTGTACCTGCCAAACTTCCGTGACCACGTGACCGTCAAGGAGCTCGAAGATCTCACCGCGCTCGCCGAGGACCTCGACTTCGACTCGGTCTGGACGCTCGACCGGATCGTGGTGCCGGAGGCCTCCGACCGAGGGGAGCTCCAGTTCCCGTTCGGGATGATGGAGCAGTTCCCGAAGGCGTTGCCGGTGTCGGCCCGGGGTCAGTGGCTCCAGGGCTGGCCGCTCATCCCGTGGCTCGCGGCGAAGACGACGAGGGTGCGGATCGGCATGAGCATCACCGACACGCCGTACCGCGCGCCCGGTGTGCTGGCGACCGAGATCGCCACCGTCGACCAGCTCTCGAACGGCCGCGTCAACGTGGGCGTGGGGTCGGGTTGGATGCCCGAGGAGTTCGCGGCGTCGAGCGCAGCCCACATCTTCCCGAAGCGGCACAAGCACGTGCGCGAGACGATCGAGATCATGCAGGGCATCTGGACCAACGACCTGTTCGAGTATCACGGTGAGTTCGCCGACTTCGACCGGTGCGGGTTCGGTGCCAAGCCGGTGCAGACGCCGCACCCGCCGATCTACTTCAGCGGCCTCAAGGACCCGAAGCGGTCGGCGAACCGCATCGCCAAGTACAACCTGTCGGGCTGGATCGGCATCCAGGACACGCCCGAGGAGATCACGAAGTGGAAGGGCGAGATCCAGCGTGAGCTCGGCGAGCTCGGCAGTGACCGCTCGCTCGACGATGGCTTCGACATGTGCAGCATGATCTGGTTCGTCATCACCGATGAGCCGACCGACCAGGCGCCGAATGGCAAGCTCAGCAACTTGATGGCCGGCACTGTGGCGCAGATCACCGACAACCTCAAGCGCTACAAGGAGGCTGGGCTCACGATGCCGCTCCTGTGGCCACCGTTCGCCGACGTACCGGTGTCGAAGACACTCGACGACCTCAAGCGCCTGAAGGAGGAGATCATGCCCAAGGTCGACGCGATCTGACGGACGGCCGGGTCGTCAGCGCACATCGCGCAGGGCCGCGGCGAGCGGCTCCATGACCGACGCGTCGTGGGGTGTGTTCAGGTAGACGATGCACACGTCGGCGCCGGCGTCGCGCCATCCGGCCACGATCGGTTGGATCTCCCGTGGGTCTTGGCCGTGGTTCAAGCGGACGTTGACGGACCGCTCGATCTCGGACGGATCACGACCGACATCGGCACAGTGCTGTTCGAGCACGTCGCACTTCCGTCGCCACTCGACGGGGTCGGCAACGGTGGAGTTCCAATGCTGCGCATACCGCGCGACGACACGTAGGGTGCGCCGTTCACCGTTGCCACCGATGGCAATCGGCGGATGAGGACGCTGCACCGGCTTGGGCTCGCACCACGCATCGTTGAGCACGAAGTGTTGGCCGGCGAACGACGCCCGGTCCTGCGACAGCAGCGCGACCACGACCTGCACGCCCTCTTCGAACTGGTCCATGCGCTCCTTCAACGGAGGCAGACGGATGCCGAGCGCGTCGGACTCCTCCTGGTTCCAGCCCGCACCGAGCCCGATGATGAGCCGCCCGCCGCTGATGATGTCGACGGTCGCGGCGATGTTGGCCAGGACCGACGGGTGGCGATAGGGCATCCCCGTCACCTGGCACCCGAGCCGCAGCCGCGACGTCGCCTGGGCCATCGCCGCGAGCATGGACCATCCCTCCAGGCACGGCCCGGACCGATCGGAGAAGATCGGCTCGAAGTGGTCGAAGTTCCACCCCGACTCGAACACGTCGAGCTGGTCAGCCGCGCGCCAGACGTCGAGCATCGCGGTCCAGGTGGTGTTCATCGGAGCGGTCTTGAACCCGTAGCGCATCGAGCTCGACCGTACCACCGCGCCGATCGTGCGCTGGCTGCATCCGGTCGTGGTCAATGAGCTGCTGCGATGCCTCGGCGAGGCCGAGTAGCCTGACCCCTGTTGTCGCTGAGCCACCGCTTGCTCCGATCGTCGTCTGTCCGATCTGCTCCAAGGCTCTATCCGTGCCCGGCGCTGCGTGACTCGTGAACACGAATGGTGAAGGAGGACCACCCGATGTGGGACCACGACCTCGCGCTCTTCGGCCGCATCGCGCTGGCGGCGGGGCTCGGCTATGCCGTTGGGTGGGAGCGAGAGGTACGGGGCCACCCCGCCGGCTCACGGACCTTCGCACTGGTGGCGGCCGGATCGGCCGGATTCACCGCGATCGCGATCGACGCGTTCCCGGCCACGGCCGAGAAGCTCATCGCCGGCGTCGTCACCGGCATCGGGTTCATCGGTGCCGGCGTGGTTCTGCGGGACCCGAGCGGGCACGTGCGCGGCCTGACCACGGCGGCGGCGATCTGGTCGATCGCCTCGGTCGGTGTGATCGCAGGAGTGGCGCGGTTCGTGCTGGCCTCGTTGGTCGCGTCGCTGTTCCTCCTGGTGCTGGAGATGCCGTCGATCCCGGTGCTCAAGCGCCTCGACCCCGCCCGCTGGGCGCAGCGCTTCACGAATGACGCCCCGCCGCCCGACAGCGACCGCACATCGAACTGACGAGCGCGGTGTGCAGATCAGAGAAGGCGACGGGCGCGCAGGGAGCGAAAGGCGAAGGCCCCTGGCAGCACCGGAATCCAGTAGGTGACGAGTCGGTAGGTGAGCACGCCGACAACGGCGATGCTGGCGGGAACCCCGACGTGGGCCAATCCGGCGACGAGGCCGGCCTCGAGCGCACCGAGGCCGCCCGGCGTGGGGCTCGTCGCGGCGATTGCCGACGCTCCGAGGTAGACCGCCGTGACGTCGGTGATGGGGATGTGACTGCCGAAGGCGCGCATGGAGCAGTACAGCGCGGCGACGTGGGTGGCGGTGATCCCAGCCGAGCCGGCGAAGACGGCGAGTGCTCGTGGCGGTGAGGTGAGGACGTCGGCGAGTGAGCGCAGCGCGGCGCGGACTCTGGCTCCGATGTTGGCCGGTAGGAAGCGGATCAAGACGATGACGCCGCCGATGGACATGGTGGCCATCACGGCGACGAGAGCAGGCCAGTAGCGCGGTGGGTCGATGTCGACGGTGCTGATCGGCCCGGCCGCGGGCAGCACGGCGGCGATCGCGATGACGTGCACGATCAGTCCGGCGAGCGTGTTCACGGTGATGGCGGCGAGGGCGGCGGGGCGTTCGCTGCCGGCACGTTCGAGGTAGCGGACGTTGGTGGCCATGCCGCCGAGCCCGGCTGGCGCCAGCCGGTTGCTGAACGTGGCGGCGAACTGGACCGACAGGGTTCGTCGGAGGGGGAGGTGCATCGTCGTGGAACCCATGAGCGCCACGGCGGCGGCCAGGTAGGTGCAGACCATGGCGACACCGGTGGCGGCGATCCAGCCAGGGTTCGGAGTGCGCAGGAGCCGGATCGTCTGCTTGGCCTGCCCGACCTGGCCGAGGAGGAGGTAGACGGCGATCGCACCGGCGGCGAGGAGTCCGAGGTTGCGCAAGGCCGTGCGGGCGGGGCCGATCACGGTGACCTCGGTGGTGGCGGTGGCGGCGGCGATGGCCCGTCGACTGCGCGCCAGCACGTCGTCGCGCTCGCCGAGTCGTTGCCGCAGAGAGGTCGGGATGGCGAGGGGGTGCAGGTGGGCGGCGGCATCGGCGAGGATGTCGATGTCGAGCACGTGCGCGGCGGCGTGTGCGATGCGGTCGGGTTCGGCGAACGGCAGAAGTACGGCGAAGGTGCGAGCGACATCTCGTGAGCGGTCATCGCGTGAGGTCGTGAGCCGGGCGTCGGCGAGGTTGACGAGGCACGGGCGGTTGTCGCCGTCGACCGTGATGTCATCGGGACCCGCCAGGGCGAGCACGATCCCCGCCTCGTGCAGCCGGTTGAGCTCTTCCCACGTGGCCCGGAGGAACCCGTCGTTCACCTGCTCCGGCGGGAGCGTGCCGACGTGTGCTCCCTCGGGCAGTTGGTAGATGCTGAGGCTGTGTTCGGGTCCGACGTCGCCGCTGTAGCGAAGCCGGGTCGTGCGCACGCCGCTGCGTTCGGCCAGGACGCTCATGAGGGCTGCGTGTTCGTTCAGCTCGCGCGGCGAACGCAGTGGTCGGAGACCGGCCGTGTCACGGAAGGCCAGATACTTCCACGCGAGCGACGTCCAACTTCGTCCGGGCTCGTGAAGACCGGTGATGACCACGAGAACGGGGCCGGTGTCGGTGTGCCCGACGAACCGCGAGCCGGGCAGAGCTCGAGGCCACGGCTGCAGGTGCCCGACGACGATCGATCGCGAGGCCAACGCCGAAGCGATCTGCGCCGCGGAAAGACGGCGGGCCGGCGCCCCGGCGACGTAGGTGTAGACGAACGAGACCGTCGCTCCCAGCAGGAGCCCGCCGACGGCGTCGAGGGGGAACTGGGCGCCGACGTAGACCCGCGAGATCCCGACGGCGATCGCGCCGAGAACGCTCAGGCGGCGCCCGACGCGGCCGAGGTACGGCGCCGCGACAACGGCGAGCGCAGCCGCGACGGCGCAGTGCGTCGACGGGAACGACGATGCGATCACCCGCCCACGCACCACGACCTGGTCCAGGATCTCGTCCGGCCGCCGACGGCCGACGGCCGCGTTCAGCACCTTGGCGAGGATCCAGCTGGCCGTGCCTGCGACCATGACGGCGCGGGCGAGCCGACGCCGTCGGCCGACGGCCGCTGCGCCACCGGCGACCGCCACCGCCGCGAGCGCCCCGAACTGCATCGCACCGGTGAGGGGCGCCGACAAGGTGCCGGGCAGGTGGTTGATCGACCGGAACACGCGGATCTCCCAGTCGGCCGGATCGCCCGCCCCAGCCACGAACGCCACCGCGACCAGCACCGCCAGGGACAGCAAGCCCGTCAGCGCCGTGCGCGCCGAGTGACGCTCGACCTCGGGCGGGATGACCGAGGGCGCGCTCACGGCGCACATTCAAACAGGCCCATCACGGAGTCGTGAGGGTGCCGTTCACGGCGAGGGGAACATCCTCGGCGTGCACCGGATAGAGGATCTGGAACGTGGTCGGGTCGGCGGCGATCAGCGCCATTCGCCCCCCATCGGCCTCGATGAGCGTTCGTGCCAGCGGGAGTCCGATGCCATGGGCCAGGCTCGACGAACGCCGATCCAACTGGGTCACGTCCAATGTGGCGAGCGTGCCTCCGTCGGTGACCTCGATGGCGACACCGCCGGGTGCGTGGCGGGCTCGGACGCTGACCACACCACAACCGTGCTGGATGGCGTTGTCGATGAGCACGTCGAGCACCTGGTCGAGGGCCGCTGGTGTCGCGATGATCGCCGGCAGTTGGTTGGCGATGTCGACCGTCAGGGAGCGCTGGTCGCGCTCGGCGCTCGGTCGCCAGCGATCGCCGGCTGCTCGTGTGGCCGCTGCGGGATCGGATCGAGCGGTCGGCTGGTGTCTTCCCCGTGCCAGCCCCAGCAGGTGCTCGACGGTGGCCTCGATCTGGTCGATCTCGCGCAGCGCCAGGGAGACCTCGTCTGAGGGCAGGTCTGACGCCGCAAGGCCTTCGATGGTCAGGCGCAGGCGGGTCAACGGAGTGCGCAACTGGTGGGAAACGTCGCTCGTGAAGGCCCGCTCGCGGGCGAGGACCGCGGCGGCACGCGTGCTGCTGGCGTGAAGGGCGTCGGCGACGGCGTCGATCTCGTCGATGCCACAGGTGGACGGTGGATCGGGGATCCGGCCGGCGTCGATCGCCTCGGCGGTCGCGGCGAGGGCGTTCACCGGGGTGGCCAGTCGCTTGCTTTGGTGGCGGGCGGCGAGCCAGGCCATGAACAGCGCCGCCGTCGCCGCGCCAGCCATCGCCGTCCAAGCCCAGAGGGTTCGGATCCAGATGGTGGACTGGGCGGCCGTGACCCGCACCGCACCGACGACACGTTCGGTCGAGCGGTCGTTGATCGGCGTTGCGACGACGAGCGACCGACCGATCACCATGGCTGCGGGTTGGCCCCCGATCGCCTCCTGGACGGCACGGTCAGCCCGGTCGGGACCCGGTCCGGTGAGGCGGAGACCCCGCTGGTCGTAGACCGTCACGTCGGGCGGGTCGTCAGCTTCGCTGAGCGCCCTGGTGACGGTCGCAGCATCGAGCGGCAGCGTGACCTCGCCGATCGCCAACGCAGCGCGGCGCTGCAGGACGACGACCGCGTTGTCGTGGAAGTTCCGGTGGACGAGAAACGCCAGCGGAAGACCCAGGACCATGACGGTCGCGGCGGTCACGAGCACGATCACGCGCGTGATCGACCGTTTCACGGCGCGTCGAACCGGTAGCCGATGCTGCGGATCGTGGTGATCCAATCGCCGGGGCCGCCGTCCGCGGCCAGCTTGCGTCGTAGCGAGTGGAGGTGGGTGTCCAGGCTCTTTCGGCTCGCCTGGTCCCACTCGGGTCCCCACAACTCGAACAGGACGCGTTCGTGGGTGACCACGCGGCCGTGGTCCCGCATGAGCAGCACCAACAACGCGAGCTCGCGAGGTCGAAGGTCGAGCGGGCGTTCCCGCCACGTGGCCCGATGGGCCGCGACATCCACGCGGAGTTCGCCGATCTCGGCGACGGTGCCGTCGGCCGGCGCGGGCCGGAGCTGGGCGCGTACCCGCGCACGAAGCACCGGGAGTGCGAACGGCTTGGTGACGTAGTCGTTGGCGCCAGCGTCCAACCCGGCGATCACGTCGATGTCGTCGTCCCGCGCGGTGAGGATGACGATCCGAACGTGCTGGCGCGTGGCACGAAGCTGGCGGCAGAGCATCAGGCCGTCGCCGTCGGGCAAGCCGAGGTCCAGCAGCACGAGCGCTGGATCCCACTCGCCGGCCAGCAGCTGGCCTTCGAGGATGCTGCCCGCGCGACGGGTAAGGTAGCCATCGGCGGTGAGCGAGTCAGCCACCGCGACCGCTATCCGGTCGTCGTCCTCCACGACCAGCACCCGCGCCTCCACGGCCACATGGTAGGCCCGAGGCGTCCGATCCGGTGCGGTGTTGAGCTGGCGTTGGGGATACACCGAGGTGACTCACAGGCGAGTAGCGGGACGCTCTAACGCGCCGTGGCCAGAGTCCGTCGCAACGGTGGAGCACCGTCGTCCGGAAAGAGGTCCTCCGTGGGTGCCATTCAGCAACAGCCCAGCACCGCCCGAGCCGCGCTCAGCAAGGTTCCCGAAGTCACCATCTTCTTCTGGATCATCAAGGTGCTGTGCACCACGGTCGGCGAGACCTTCGCCGACTTCATCAACGGCAAGCTCGGCGACAACCTCAACACGACGACCGTGGTCATGGGCAGCCTGCTCATCACCGCGCTCGTCGTGCAGTTCCGTGCCCGCAAGTACGTACCCGCCATCTACTGGGTCGCGGTCGTGCTCATCAGCGTGGTCGGCACGCTCATCACCGACAACCTCGTCGAGCACTTCAACTGGAGCCTCACGACCAGCACGATCGTGTTCGGTGCGGCCATGCTGGCCACGTTCGCGGTGTGGTACGGGGTCGAGCACACCTTGTCGATCCACTCGATCACCACGACCCGACGCGAGGCGTTCTACTGGTTGGCGATCCTGTTCACGTTCGCGCTCGGCACCGCCGCCGGGGATCTCGTCGCCGAGAAGTACTCGATCGGCTACTTCAGGTCGATGCTCCTCTTCGCCGCACTCATCGCCATCGTGGCCATCGCCCACCTCCGATTCCGGCTGAACGCGATCCTGGCCTTCTGGGTCGCCTACGTGATCACCCGTCCCCTCGGTGCCTCCATCGGCGACCTGCTGTCGCAGCCCCGGCACCTTGCCCCAGGCGCGGACCCCGAAGGGTTCCAAGGGGGGCTCGGCCTCGGCACCACCGTCACCAGCCTGATCTTTCTGGCGGCGATCCTCGCCGTCGTCGTCTACCTGACCAGCAGGGAGACGGAACGGCCGACGCTGGCCACCCCGTGAGGCGGGGCGTCGCCTGCCGAACCGCGCTTCCCGTGACGACCGGCGTTGATCCCGCGTTGAGGAAACGCGATGGCGGCTCACAACCCCGCGTCGGGCGGGGCTTACCCGTGGACGAGCACGACGCAGGTGCGGGGCACCGGCTTCAACGCAGCGAGCGCAGCGGGTAGACCGGGCTCGCCGATCCCCGCAGGCGCGCTCGTCTCCGGCGGGAACCGCGGTGCTCGTCGCCAGCGGGCGTGGCGCCGGGCGGCCGACTGGGCGACATGGTAGAGGTAGCCGACGGGGTTGGCGAGCGAACGCACCCGATCCCAGTGCTCCCAGGCGTAGGCCATCGCCTCGTCCGTCACATCGTTGCCTGCGTCGACCCCGAAGCGCGCCACCAGCACTCGCCGTACACGCTGCCCGTCGTCCGTCGCGAACCGCTCGAACTCGGCGCCGGCGTTCGCCACGCGCCCTCCTTCCGTCCTCACACCCAACCAGACCCTCGGCGGCCGAAATCGTCTCACCCCTGCCGGCGCCACCGCGCCTGCTGAGTGGGTGATCTCGGCGCATGATCGGCGCTGTGGTGGAGTTGGGGGGACCGTTCGCGCATCGGGTGTCCCTGGCCGATCCGCGCGGTGACAACCGGTTCCTGCGAGTTACGTGGCATCCCGAAGGCGCTCAGTTCGTGATCAGCCACTGGCAGGGTGATGTGTGCTTGGCCGCCACCCGAGTGGCCGACGACACGCCCGAGCTGCTCGCGTTTCTCGCCAACGGCCTCGCCAGCTCGAACACTCCAGACCCGGCCAGATGGGACCAGACGGGCTGAGGCCCGCCGGCCACCCACCGCACCGATCGAATGGGTCGGCGGCGGCACCGCTGCCTCACTCCCCACAAACCCGGCGGGTGATGCACCTTGGTATACTGCACGGGTGACAGTTCAGGTACCCACCCGATTCCGGGACACCGAGGTCCAGGCCATCGACGAACTGGTGGCAGACGGGGTCGCTGACTCCCGCTCCGAAGTCATCCGCCTCGCCGTCGCCCGCCTTGCCGAGCAACACCACCGGGCCAAGACCGGCGAGGCGATCGCCGCCGCGTACCGGGCCCAACCTCAGACGGCTGACGAAGCCGCCTGGGCCCTCGCCAACGCCCTGGCGTTGACCGAAGCCGAACCCTGGTGACCGCCCCCGCGCAAGGCGACATCTGGCTCCTCGAGCCACCCAACGGCAAGCGGCGCCCCGTCCTGGTCGTCACCCGCAACGAGGTCATCCCCGTCGTCACGAACCTCGTCGTCGCGCCGATCACCTCGACGATCCGCGCTATCCCCACCGCGATTCCCGTCGGGCCGGCCGAAGGGATCGACCACGAGAGCGTCGCCAGCTTCGACAACCTCACCACCATCCCCCGCACGCTGCTCACCCGACGCCTCGGCCGCCTCGACCCCGCCCGCCACCACGAGATCTGCACCGCCCTCAACACCCTCGCAGACTGCTACTAGCGCCGCGGCGTCGCATCGACCCCCTTGTGACGTGCGGAAGCCAAGCGCGAACCGCACGACGCAGCACCAACCAGCACGGTCCGACACAGACCTCATTGCGACGATCCTGCGGCCGGTCGCGGTTTGCACCAGTGGGAGCATCGCCGGATCGATCTCACGAGCGGACAACGGGACCTGGTCGCTGGTTGTCGACCTTCCCGGCGCCAACGGCCGCCGGCGGCAGCTGCGGCGCCGCGGCTTCGCTACCAAGAAGGACGCCCAGGCCGCTCTCACCGCCATCCTCGCCGACAAGCACCGTGGCGTGCTCGTGGCGCCGAGCAAGGCGACGCTCGGTTCGTACCTGCTCGACATCTGGCTGCCGGGGCGCCGTTCATCGCTGCGGCCCTCGACCGCAGCAGCGTACGAAGGCATCATCCGGCTCTACGTCCTGCCCGAGCTCGGTCGGGCTCGCCTCCGGTCGGTCGACGGCGCCGCCCTCAACCGCCTCTACAGCCGGCTCCTCACGGAAGGACGCACGGAGTCTCGCCGCGGTCTCGGCGCCGGCCTGTCACCCAAGACCGTGCGCAACGTGCACGGGGTGCTGACGCGTGCGATGCGCGACGCCGTGAGTTGGGGTCAGCTGCAGCGGAACGCGTGTGACACGGCCGATCCGCCGCGCGGCCGCGTCCCGGAGATGAAGGCGTGGACGGCCGACGAACTGCGTCGGTTCGTGAAAGCCGTCGAGTCGCACCGGTGGGCCGCGGTGTGGATGCTGATGGCATCGACCGGGATGCGGCGCGGCGAGGTGCTCGGCCTGCGATGGACCGACGTCGACCTCAAGGCCGCCACGATCACCATCCGCTCGACCCGCATCCGCTACGGCAAGACGACCGCCGCCTCGACACCGAAGACGGCGCGAGGGAACCGGACGATCGCCATCAGACCGGCCACGCTGTCGGCACTCAAGGCGTGGAAGCGGACGCAGACCGCCGAGCGGCTGCAGATCGGCGGCGGCTGGCAGGGCGAGCACGGTCTGGTGGTCACCAACCTCGACGGTAGTGCCCCGAACCCGGAGGCCTTCTCCAACCTCTTCGCCAAGCTGGTGCGCGCGGCGGGACCGCCACCGATCCGGCTGCACGATCTTCGCCACAGCTATGCCACCGCCGCGCTCGCCGCCGGCGTGCCGGTGAAGGTGCTCTCGCAGCGCGTCGGTCACGCCGACGTCGGCGTGACGCTCACCGTCTACGCGCACGTCATGCCGGGCGACGACGAGGACGCCGCACGTCGCGCCGACGCACTGCTCGAAGGAGGGTGACCATTGGTCGACTCAGAAGCGTTCTGCCGTCAAGCGCGGGTGTCCGGCGTCGACGTTGCCCGGTAGTAGCGGCGCTTCGGGTCGTGCGGTCCACTGCCGATCTCGACGACAAGACCTCGCTCGACGAGTGCAGCGAGTCGCGTGCGCGTCGCCCGTGTCGTCCGGCCGAGGGTCGTGGCGAGGGCAGCCGTCGTGAGTCCGTCGGAACTGTCGAGGTGATGGAGGATCCGGCGATCCATGTCATCGAGCTGGGGCGTGGCGGACGGCTCCGCGTGGAAGGTGAGGCGCACGCGGCCACCGAAGTCGTCGATCTGCGGCTCGGGTAGACCCATCTGCAGGCAAGCGGCCGCCATGCGAGGCACGCCGCTGCCCCACTGCTCGATGTAGCCGAGCTCGCGGAAGGTGCGTGCGATGACGCGGTTGCGGACCCGGGAGACGCCCATGCGGATGTCGTCCACGGTCATGCCGAACGGCAGCAGACCAGGGTTCTCGATCTCCACGCGGTCGTCGAACGCGGCGAGCCGGATGGGCGCACCAGCCTGGGAGTAGTCGGCGTGCACAGCGGCGTTGATCACGGCTTCGCGTAGGGCCACGAGCGGCACTGGCCTCGCTCCTCGGTGCCGCGCGCCGTCGATCACCAGTGCCGTGGCGAGGTGGCGGTCGAGGAACCGAAGGGCGTCCTCCACCATCGCCGGAAGCGCGTCCTGCAGGTCGACGCTGTCGATGATTGCACTGCGGTCGACTCCGGCGAAGCGCCCGGCTTGTATCCAAGCGTCGGGAAAGGTGTTGCTGCGGTCCCGGCCGAACAGCAGCAGACCTCCCACCGTCGGCACCGTGCGTCCCTGGTGTCTCGTCATCAGCCCGAGGCTCTCGAGGTCGGATCGGCGCAGCCGGCGGGTCGGCGCGAAGTTCTCGGAAGCGACTCGGAAGTCGATCGCTTCCGAGTCCAGCTGAGCGACGGGCTCCTCGTCGAACGACACCTGGATGGCTGAACGCCGCATCTCGGCAATGAGCGCCGGGTCGGCGCGTCGGTTGGTGGAGCCGAGTCGCACGTCGCGCGCTTGCTGGCGGCGAGCCAGTGGCCCCGGGCTCCCGACCCGTGCGCTGTTCCGGCCGAGCGGTCGCAGACATCGCCGAAGCGCTCACCGCGCAGTGCTGAGACGACGCCTGCGCACGTCGCGCCGATGCACTGCCCCAAAGATCGTGACCATTCTGTGACCAGAGGGCCAATTTCGGCCTGTGGAAAAGTGCTCTGACCAGGGAGAACGTCGCGGAGGTGGACGGGAATCGAACCCGCCGGACAGGGATCGCCTGTCCCAACCGCTTTGAAGGCGGCGGCGCCCACCAGGTACGCGGACACCTCCGT
>JAYVMH010000028.1:0-10026 GCA_043759015.1 Actinomycetota bacterium | reverse complement strand
GGAGAGATCGTTGGTCAGCGTGCGCTGCAACAGCTCGAGTGCGTCCTGGCCCTCGACGCGAACGGTGCCGAGGTGGGAGACGTCGAACATCACCGCGTCGCGTCGGCAGGCGAGGTGCTCCTCGATGGTGCCGTCCGGGTAGGCCACCGGCATCTCCCAGCCACCGAAGGGCACCATCTTGGCGCCGAGCGAGCGGTGAACGGCGTCGAGCGGGCTGCAACGGAGACCGGTCATCACACGGCCTGCGCAGTGGCAGGCGACGACTCCGCGAGTTGCACGAGTTGCT
The DNA here is from genome assembly GCA_043759015.1 of Actinomycetota bacterium. Taxonomy (GTDB): domain Bacteria; phylum Actinomycetota; class Acidimicrobiia; order Acidimicrobiales; family Ilumatobacteraceae; genus UBA668. Next base: position 9,740 of record JAYVMH010000028.1, on the reverse strand, counting down.
CGTCGAGGCCCACCTTCACACCGCCGATGGCCAGCACGTTGAGAACTCCTTGGCCGCGCTTCATCACGTCGATCAACTGGTCGCCGTCGCACAGCAGCACGTCGGTACCGCTGATCACGAGGTGAGCGCTGGCGATGTCGGTGTCCATGTGTTCGCGCAGGTACTCGAACGCGGTGCGGACCGATTCGAGCTTGATGCCGGCGTCCAGCAGGCTCTTGATCACGCGCAGCTCGAGCAGGTCGCGGTAGCCGTACCGGCGCCGGCTGCCGCTACCGGTGGCGTCGGTGAGCGACGGACGGACGAGGTTCGTGCGGGCCCAGTAGTCGAGCTGGCGGTAGGAGATCCCGACGATCGAGGCCGCCTTCGTGCCGCTGAACCCATCCGCGTTGATCGAGGTTCCCTTGCCTGCCAGGTCGTTCATGTGGTCCTTCGTTCTGCTCACACACACGTAACTACGAGCGTGTAACCGGGGATTCATGGTAGGCCCCGACGCCCGCTTCGTCAAGCACCAACCGCGCGATTGATCGCGCGCATCGCGCGAATCAGCTGGCGAAGTCGTCGGGGGTGATGTCATCGAGGAAGTCGCGGAACTCGTCCAGGATCGCCTCCTCGGACTCCTCCTCGACCACTTCGGGCACCGCAACCGCCGCATCGTCGAGGAGTGATTCCTCGGCGAAGATCGGAGCTTCCGCGCGGACTGCGAGTGCGATTGCGTCCGATGGCCGGCTCGACACCACCGTTTGGCCGGCCGCTGTGCGGAAGTGCAACTCCGCGTAGAACACATGATCGCGGACCTCAGTGATCAGCACTCGCTCGAGCGACGCACCGAGGGCTTGGAACATCGTGACGGTGAGATCGTGGGTGAGCGGCCGGGGCGGCACGATGCCCTCCAACGCGGTGTGGATGGCGGAGGCCTCGGGCCCACCGATCAGGATCGGGAGCACCCGTGCGCCGTCGCCTTCCTCACGCAGCATCACCACCGGCGTGTTGGCCGGTAGCTCCACGCGCACCCCGAGCAACTCCATTCGAATCACGTGGCTGATCGTAGCCTGCGGCCGGACGGATCAGCTCTCGATGTGCTGGCGCAGCGCGGCGGCGAGCAATGCGGCGCGGAGGTCTTCGCCGAGCGCTGAGAGCTCGCCCAGGTTCTGGGCGGCTTGCTGGCGACTCTGTGGGTTTCTCTGACGGAGCAACGGCAGAACCAACTGCTCGAACAGGGATGCTTCGCGCTCAGCGGACTGCTTCCACCCGCGAAGGTGACGGGCCTCGACCCCACGGGCGAGGAAGCCGGATGCGGCTTTCGCGATGTGCAGGTCGCTGGTGGAGTACAGCGCCGTGCCGCCCGCACCCTTGCCACTGACGAGCCCGAACGACTCCAGTTCCGAGAACTGCTTGGAGGTGATGCCCGCCAGGCTGCAGAGCTCGCTGGCGACGAACGTGTCGGGAACGACGTCGAGCTGCCCCGCCGGCGTCGGCCGAAAGAACTGCACTGCGGGGTTGGTGTCGGCAGTGGCGCTCAAGGCGCTGGAGACCGCCCCCGGCGAAAGATTGGGGATCGGCGCCGGCGCGGCGCGCAGCTGGGCCGCCGGGTGATGGCTGGTGGCCACGAGCCTGCCGTCCGGGACGGGCCGCTCGCCGGTCTCGTCGGAATCGTCGTGGTCTCGCTCGAGCACCGTGACGTTGCGGATTCCTCGGGGCGGGGTGATGCCACCCGAGTCGTCGATCTCGCCGCTCTCCAGACGATCGCGGATGACCCGCAGGGGAAGGAAGTTCTCCCGCTGCTCGCGCAGGATGACGCGCAGCCGCTCGACGTCGCCGTCGTAGAACTTGCGGTAGCCCGACGGTGTGCGCTCCGGGTCGATCAGCCCCTGGCTCTCCAGGAAGCGGATCTTGGAGATGGTCACGTCGGGGAATTCCTCGAGCAGCAGTGCCAGCACTTCGCCGATCGAGAGGTATGGCCGATCGGTTACGGTCATCCTTCGGCCTTGCTGAAGAAGACCAGCCGGAACTTGCCGACCTGCAACTCGTCGCCCTGCTGCAGCATGGCGACGTCGTCGATGCGCTCCTGGTTCACGTACGTGCCGTTGAGCGAGCCCGCGTCGCGGACCTCGTAGCCGTCGGCCGTGCGACTGATCTCTGCGTGCCGGCGCGAGACCGTGATGTCGTCGAGGCTGATCTCACTGTCAGGGTGCCGACCGAGCCGGGTGAGTGCCGCCGAGAGCGCGAGCGCGGCACCGGCTTGGGGACCGTTGCGGACCACCAGCGATGCGACGCCCTGAGGCAGATCCGACATCCGCACGACGACGTCGTCCGCCGTACCCGGCGCGTCCAGCAACGGGTCGACCTTGGACAGCGTGATCGTGCGGTCGTCGAGGCCGTCCAGGACCGCGCCGCACGAGGAGCAGAAGTTGGACTCCGGCGGGTTGCGGTGACCACATTGGTTGCAAAAAACGTAGCCCATGGTCGGCGGTCAGCCCGCGATCAGCGCCTGGTACGCAGCGGCGTCGAGCAACGAATCGAGCTGCGCGACGTCGTTCATCTCGATGTCGCAGAGCCAGCCACTTCCGTACGGATCCTGGTTCAGCGCCTCGGGGGCACCCGACAGTGCGTCGTTCACCGCGACCACCGTGCCCGACACGGGTGCGTAGACATCGCTGACCGACTTCGTGCTCTCGACCTCACCGAAGCTGTCGCCCGCGGCCACAGTGGAGCCGACGGTGGGAACTTGGACATACACGACGTCGCCGAGCGCGTCCTGTGCGTAATCGGTGATGCCCACGCGTGCGCGGTTGCCCTCGACGGACACCCACTCATGGTCGCTGCTGTACCGAAGATGCTGCGGAACCTGCATGAGGCTGACCTTAGCCGCGACGCGCCCGTCCGGACCGAAGGCTCAGACGAATCGTGGGGATGTAGGTGATCGCCGTGTAGTAGCTGAGCGTGAGCCCGGGGACGGCCAGGATCCAGGAGGCCAGCAGGAAGGCGAAGTGGCCCGGAAAGTCGCTGTGGCCGAGCATGAATCCAGGGATCGCGAACATCAGGAGGAACGTCGCGAGCTTGCCCCAGTAGGTGACGTCGAAGCGCTCCATCTTGAACGCCACCGTTGCGATCGCGACAGTGCCGCCGAACACGACCTCGCGCGCGACGATCAACCAGAACACCCACGCAGGGGGGATGCCCTTGATGAGAATTCCGGCGATGCTGATGATGAAGAGAAGTCGGTCCGCGGTCGGGTCGAAGACCTTGCCGAACTCGCTGACCTGGTTGAAGTGGCGAGCCAACCAGCCGTCCACCCAATCGGTCGCGCCCAGCCCACCCAGCAGGAACGCTGATCCGGCGATGTTGTCGCGCCCGAACAGCAAGTAGAGGAAGATCGGGATGCAGCCCAGACGCGCCAGGGTGAACAGGTTCGGGGCGGTCAGGTACTTGTGGGTGGACAACTGGGTGTCGGTTGGGTCCATCGGCGGCGAGCGTACAAGCGCGGCGATGTTCGATGCGTACGATCCTCCCCATGACGACTCATGGATCCCTGACGGGTCAGGTTGCGTTCATCACCGGAGGCGGCTCGGGCATGGGCGCGGCGTTCGCACGACGGCTCGCTGCCGATGGTGCCACGGTCGTCGTCAACGATCTGAACGCGGAAGCTGCATCCGCGGTTGCGGTCGAGATCGATGGCGACACGGCGGTGTTCGACGTCTGCGATTCGGTGGCGTTCGACACCGAGGTCGACAAGGCGGTGGAGCGCCATGGCCGCATCGACATCATGATCAACAACGCCGGCATCGTGCCGGCACCCGATGCGGCGCGGACCGAGCTCGGGTTCGCGAACCAGATGGCGCGGATGGAGGGCCGGATCAGCGACCTGGTGCCGATGAACTCCACCGTCGACCTCAGCGACTCGGATTGGGATCGCATGATCCGGGTTCACCTCTATGGCGTGTTCTACGGCACTCGCGCGGCGTTGCGTCACATGACCCCGGCGCGCTCTGGGGCAGTCGTCAACATCTCGTCTGTGCTCGGACTGCGACCGATGAGTGGCCTCGTCCACTACTCCGCAGCCAAAGCGGGCATCATCGCGCTCACCAAGGCTGCCGGGCAGGAGGTCGCCCCGTTCGGCATCCGCGTGAACGCAGTGTGCCCGGGCTGGATCGACACACCGCTGCTGACGCCGATGGACCCGATGCTCAAGGCCGGCATCGTGATGCAGGTGCCGAGTGGACGCATGGGCACCGCCGAGGAGCTCGCCGAGCTCGTCCGATTCCTCAGCGGGCCGGAGAGCAGCTACTGCAACGGCGACGTGTTCGCGGCCTCCGGAGGGTACGCCTGATGTCCACCGTCTTCACCCGGATCATCAACGGCGAGATACCGGGCACGTTCGTCCATCGCGACCCCGAATGCGTGGTGTTCATGTCGATCAACCCGCTCGCACCCGGTCACGCACTCGTCGTGCCGCTCGCGGAGGTGGAGCACTGGATCGACCTCTCCCCCGACCTGTCGGCACACCTGTTCGCGGTGGCGCGTCGCGTCGGGCGCGCCCAGCAGGCGGCATTCGCGTGCGACCGAATCGGAATGATCATCGCCGGCTACGAGGTGCCGCATACGCACCTCCATCTCATTCCCACGACCAACATGGATCAGCTCAACTTCGCCAACGCCGCGGCCACCATCGACCGCGAAGTTCTGGAGTCGACCGCGGTCGCCATCAGAAACGCGCTGGGCCAAATCGCATGAGCTCGGCCCGGGCGGGTTGGCTCAGGCGGGGTCGATCAGCTGCGGACCCTTGTTGCGCACGTTGTTCACTTCCGTGCTCACCGCGTGCATCGTGACGACATCGTTTGCCGCGGGCGCCAGCAGCGAACGCAGCACCTCCGGGTCGTTCATCGTCGGGTCGAGCCACGTGTCCCATGTGCTCGCGGGAAGGATGACCGGCATCCGGTCGTGAACCGGCGCCATCGTGTCGTTGGCAGCGGTGGTGATCACGGTGCAGCTGTGCACCCACGGCGCATCCGGCCCTGCCGTCCGGTCGCGCCATGTTGCCCACAGGCCCGCCACTGCCAGCGGCGTGCCGTCGGCGCGGTGGATGAACATGGGGGTCTTGATCGGCCTGCCGGCCTTCGAGAGTGGCGCGCCCGGAAGCGCTGCCTTCCATTCGAAGAAGCCGTCCATCGTGATGATCACGCGGTGCTTCTTCAGCAACGAGCGGAACGCGGGCTTCTCGCCCACGGTCTCGGCTCGGGCGTTGATCATCTTGGACCCGATCTTCAAATCCTTCGCCCACGACGGCACGAGTCCCCATTGGAACGTCTCGATGCGGCGCTCTCCACCGGCGTCGGCCACGACGCCATAGACATCGTTGGTGGGCGCGACGTTGAAGTTCGGGGCAAGTGCCCCACCCTCGAACGAGGCGCCGAAGAACTGCGCGATCGCGTCGGGCGATTGTGAGGAGACGAAGCGGCCGCACATGCGACTTGCACGGTAGCGGCATCGCTGTAGCTCGGTCAGTCGCCGCCGTGATTGCCGCTCTTGCCATGGTTGCCGTTGTTGTTCTCGCGGTCGCCGCCGGCGTCGTAGTTGTCGCCGTGGTTGTCCTGGCTGCCGCTTCGGCTGCCGGAGCCACCTTGGTTGTCTTGGCTGTCGCCACCGCCGCCGCTGGAGCCTTGGTTGTCTTGGCTGCCGCCGCTCGGGACGCCGGAGTCGGGGGCGCTCGGCGGCGGGCCGGGGTTTGGCGTAACGGTTGGCCCGGTGCTGGGTTGTGGGGTGCTCGCGTCACCCGAGCCGAGGTCGTCCTTCACGGACGGGCCGGATGCGGGCGTCGACGGGCGTTCCACCAAACTGCGCCGAGGAGCCTTCCTGCGCGGCCTGGCCGGCGCATCGGCATCGGCGTCGAGGTTGCCGGTCTGCGTTCCGAGGTTGGCGGCGTGCAATGAGCCGTGCTGATCACCGGGCAGGTTCGTGCCTGCTCCGCCGGCATCGTCTGCGTCGTGGTCGATGTCCATCGAAATCGCTCCCGAGCCGAACAAGGGGCCGTCTCCCATCGAGTCGCGATGGGTGACCGCTCCCCCGGCGGCCATCGCCGTGCCGACGAGGCCGATGACGACCGCGCCACTGGCGAAGAGGCCGATCATCGCGGTCCGCTGGGTGCGGCTCGCGCCCATCAGCGCGGCGAGCCGTTCGACGATGGTCTCACCCGGTTGTTGCAGGTAGCCGGCGAGCACTTCGATGTCGTCGCGTCGCAGATCCACGGCCGGCGCCTTCATCTGGCGGCGCATCGAACGGACCAAGTTGAGGTAGGCCTCGAGCAGAGCGGTCGAGTCGTGGGGCACGAACGCGGTCGACACGCCACCGGCGCTCACGATGCCGGTGCCCACCACCACCGCCAAGCGCGTCGGAAGAATGGCACCGAGGTCACTTTCGTAGAGCTCGGTCACACGCGCAACGAGGTCGTCGTCCAGCAGCGTGTTCGCGCTCTCCAACGATTTCAACTGGCTCTTGGTGAACGAGCCGTCACTCATCCGCGCCATCTGTCGCACGGAGCGACCGCGGACGGATCGGGTGCCGACCAGAAGGTTCGCCAACCGCTTGGCGAACGTGTCGCTCCGCAGATCGACCATTGCCATCTCCTCCATCGCCGACTCCTTTGAATACCATCAGCAAGATCGGCAATCGGCGTCGGCGACTTGAGCGCCATACGGGGTCGACTTGAGAGGACCTTTCGGTGCCCTTGCATCGAGTGCGGTGAATGTGGCTACGGGACGGCCGGAGGAACGGGCGGTGATCCGTCCGCGACCAGCGCGCTCGTGGTGGTGTATTCGATCTCGATCAGCGGCGGGCTCGACGTCGTGGTGGTCGGCTGGGCGGCCGTGGTGGAACGGGTCGCCGTCACTGCGCTCGGCGTCATCGCCGTGTCGTTGGAACGAGTGGTGGTCGCCACGGAGCCCGCCGAGTCGGTGGGAGCGACGGTGGTGTCGTTGGGGGGCAGCGTGGTCGAGACGGACACGGATGGTGCGGGTACTTCGTCGCGCGGCGCCGAACTGGTGCCGCCGAGCGCGAACGCGCTCCCGACGAGCCCGATGACAGCTGCCCCGGCGGCGAAGACTCCCACCATCGCCGTGCGCTTGGTCTGCGTCGCGTACATCAACGTGGCGAGGCGGTGGACGATCGACTCACTCGGCTCGTGCAGGTAGCCGGCCAGCACTTCGATGTCGTCGCGACGCAGGTCGACGACCGGCGCCTTCCTCTCGTGGCGGAGCGTGCGGACCAGCGTGAGGTAGGCCGCGAGCAGCGCATCGCCTTCTGTCGATTCGAACGCCTGGTGGACCCCGCCGGCACTGATCGTGGCGGTGCCGACCACGACCGCCAAGCGCATGGGAAGGATCTCGCCGAGGTCGCAGCGATACAGCTGCACCAGTTCGTCGAGCGCGCCCTCGTCGACATCGCCCCGAGCGTGCTCGAAGGCCTTCAGGTCGTCCTTGGAAAAGCGGCCGTTGCTCGCCCGCGCGATGTGACCGACGCCGCGCCCGTCGCGTGCGCGGCTCGAGATGAGGAGATTGGCGAGGCGCAACGCGAACTCATGGCTCGCGATGTCGATGGATTCGGACGCTGCCATGTCGCTCCTCGCGAGTTGGCTCGCTCCGCCGCTCGCCCACTCACTCTGCACCCAAATTTACCACTCTGGGAGGTCCCGTCACCGTTTTCTGAGAAGAATGAGTCGGGAGACCCATCGAGCTCGTCGTGCAAGCCCCCGACGCCGCTACGCCGCGACCTTTGTCGGTGCGAGGAACCGGCGCTTCAACCGCAGCGCCGGCCGCTCGAGGACGCGATACGAGACGAGGGTGGCGGCCAAGGCCAAGCCCAGCCCGACCGGCACTCGTACCATCGCGGAGCGACCCACCAGGCGATCGTCGGTCCATCGCAGCACCGGCAGGTGCCACAGGTAGAAGCCGTATGACATGCGGCCGAAGGCCACCAGCGTTCGACCTGTGAACGCTCGCGCGGGTCCCGAGTCGTCGAGCACCACCAGCCCCAGGATCAGTGCGGCCGAACAGAGCGCAGCGATCGAGAAGCCGGCGCTGAAGAAGTTGTCGGCGCCGTTCCAGGCACCGAGCACGACGAGCCCCGCGCCGCCGATCGTGACGCCCCATGCGGCCCATCGGCGGCCCTCCTCTCCGGTCCACCGGTGACCGTGTTCCCGACGCACGAGGGCGACGGCGGCACCGAGCATCAACGCCTCTGGCCGCATGATGAACACCAACCCAGGACCAGTGAAGTGGCACATGCGCAGCGTGCCGAAGACGACGAAGATTCCGACGAATCCGCGAACGAGGCGCATCGCCGACTGCCCCGGCCGAACCAACGCAGTCATCAGCAACGGCCACACGAGGTAGAACTGCTCCTCCAACGCGAGGGACCAGGTGTGCCCGAGCAGCGGTCCGGGCACGTGAGACCAGAACGTGAAGTTGCGCGTGTACGACAGCGCCGCCAGCACCTCGAGCAGCGCCTTGTGCCGGGTGTCGGGTGCTGCGACGAGGACGGCCCACAGGGTGACCACGGCCAGCAGACCGAGCAGCGCCGGAAAGAGCCGGAGCGCGCGCCGCGCGTAGAACCGGCCGAAGAAGATGCAGTCGAGCGTGTCGAGCTCCTCGACGAGCAGCGTGGTGATCAAGAAGCCGCTGAGGACGAAGAACGCATCCACGCCGATCGACCCGCCGGGAACGAGGCGCGGGTGGGTGTGGACGCCCGCGACCAGCAGGACGGCGACCGCCCGCATGCCGTCCAACCCGGGCCGGTAGCCAAGGGCTGGCGCGGGTTCGGCGACGGTCGACATTCGTGCGGACGTTACTCCGCGGCCGCGACGCGCCCTGGTCTGGGAGACCGCCTGCAGAAAACGCACGTCGGGAACCTCGCCCCGCCCGGGATGGGGCTGGCGAGGTTCCTCAACGGGTTCCCTACACTCTGGCGGGAGGAGCGTGGGACGTTGTTCGAGGTCACCTCTGGCGGATCTGGTGGCCTCCGACACCTGTTTGTCACGGGTGTCGACCCCGAAGGGCATGTCCCATCGTGCGCCTGGGTCAAGAAATCGTCAATCTCGGATCTTGCCAAGGAACACCCCAGGAACATCCCGTAGCGCTAGATGAAGGTGTACGTGCCCGCTGCGCTGGTCGGGCTGCTGCCACCAGGCGTCATGACAACCACATCGACGGTGCCAGCGGCATGCGGCGGAGCGATCACGACGATTGCGGTACCTGCGCTGTTGATTGAGAGCGAGATCGCCGGGGCCGTTCCGAACATCACCCGGGTGGCACCCTGGAGATACGTACCCCGGATCGTGACCTTGGTCCGGCCCGCCGATGACCCTGCAGCAGGAGTGACGCTCGAGACCGCGGGTGCCCGGTATTGGTACTGGTCGGCAGCGGAGGTGATACTGACGCCGTTCGGTGTGATAAGCCCGATGTCGGCCAACCCCGCCACTCCCGCTGGCGCGATGGCCACGATTCGCGTACCGGTCGCGTTCAGGGTGAAGCTCGTGGCCGGCAGAGCACCGAACATCACGGCCGTCGTTCCCTGGAAGTAGTTGCCCTTGATCGTCACCCTCGTGCCACCCGCGCCGGGACCCACCGCCGGACTGACCGAACTGATCGTCGGTGGCAGGAAGGAGTACTGATCGGCGGCGCTCACAGGGCTGCTGTCGCCGACGACCGTGACGACGACATCGACCGTTCCGACAACGTGCGCCGGTGCAA
>JAYVMH010000027.1:0-25561 GCA_043759015.1 Actinomycetota bacterium | reverse complement strand
TGGCCCCCCACCGTGCCGACCGTCGTGCTGGTCGAGTCACTCCAAGGTCATCCCGGCCGTGACGCGAACGCCAACCGGTTCCTGAAGAGCTGCGTCGTCGAGCCGACAGTGACCATGGCAGCCGCCCGGCGAGCGGCTGAGCTACGCCGCAAGGCAGCGAAAGGATCAGCCGTCGATGCGCTCGTCGTCGCGTTCGCCGAGCCCGGTGGCACGGTCCTGACAGGCGACACCGCAGACATCGAAGCCCTCGCCGCGCACGCCCGTGACGTCGCGATAGAAATCGTGTGAGTACCGACCACACTTGAGTCGCCGCCGGCCATTCACTTCGACCACGTGTCGATGACCCTGACATCGCCGTGATCGCGAACTCGTGACTCGCCGCCGCGAAAGCACCCGGCAAGCACGGCCACCCTCACCGCCTACAGCGCCAGGGATCCAGCGATGTGGGGCGATGTTGCTGCCCGGGATCGGACCGAGCGGACGGCCGCCAAGTTGTGCAACGCCGATGCGGTCGCCGTCGCGCCGGTGCTGTTCGGGACCGTTGCGTGGCGCGAGTACGGTCCGACGGGGTTGGGTGGGGTCGCAGGTCGTGTTCCGTTTGGGCGGATGGTGCTGTGGGTTGACCCGAGGGGTGGGTAGTTGCGTTGGTCGCTACGAGGGGCAGGGCGGGGGGTTCGGTGGACTTCTATCTTCTTGGCGGCGTGCGGGTCGCGAGCGATGGTGTGGATGTGCCGTTGGGTGGTCCGCGGCAGCGTCGCCTGTTGGCGGTCTTGTTGTTGGGTGAGGGTCGGGTGGTGGGCATCGACCGGATCGTTGAGGCGGTGTGGGGCGACGGCGTGCCTCCGGTGGGCGCCACTCGAACGGTGCAGTCGTATGCGTCTCGGTTGCGCACTGCGCTTGGGGATGGTTTCGTTTCACCGCGTGCGGAGGGGTACGGGCTTGATCGCCGTGACGTGACGGTTGACGCGGAGCGGTTCGTTGCCGGGGTGCGTGCCGCGGCAATGGAACCGCCGGCGGCCGCGGTGCGGTTGTTGGATGAGGCGTTGGGTTTGTGGCACGGGCGTGCGTTCGGTGAGTTTGCGGACGAGGAATGGTGTCGGCCGGCGGTGGTGCGCCTTGAGGAGGTCCGTGTTGTTGCTTTGGAGACGAGGGTGCAGGCGAGTCTCGATCTCGGTGCTCACGTAGAGGTGGTGCCCGAGCTCGAGCGACTGGTGGCGGAGCATCCGTTGCGGGACCGATTTTGGGCGCAGTTGATGGTGGCGCTGTTCCGTTCGGGTCGGCAGGCCGACGCGCTGCGTGCGTTCCATCGACACCGGGGTGCTCTGGCTGACGAGGTCGGGCTTGACCCGTCGCGCGAGCTTGTTGAACTGGAACGTCGGATTGCGGTGGCGGATCCGTCGTTGGCTTTTGTGACGGTTGGCCGAAGCGTGCGTGGGTACGTGCTCACGGAGGTCATTGGTGAGGGCGAGTTCGGGGCGGTCTACCGTGCGGTGCAGCCGGGGGTGGGCCGCGATGTGGCGGTGAAGGTTGTGCGACCCGAGCTCGCCGACGACCCGGGCTACGTCCGCCGTTTCGAGGGTGAAGCGCGGCTGGTGGCCCGGCTCGAGCATCCGCACATCGTGCCGTTGTACGACTTCTGGCGCGAGCCGGGTGCCGCCTATCTCGTGTTCCGGTTCACGCGCGGTGGCACGGTTGCCGACGACGCGCGCGACGGTTCGCGTTGGTCGCTTGGGCGGGTGAACCGGCTCGTCGAGGAGATCGGCGACGCCCTGGTCGCGGCCCACGCCGCCGGGGTGGTGCATGGTGACGTGAGCTCGGCGAACGTGTTGCTGGACGAGCAAGGCAACGCCTACCTGTCCGACTTCGGTATCGCCGTTGGCGCGGGTCGCTTGCCACCGACCGGTTCGAACCCGACGACTCAGGAGTCTCTCTATCCCGACGCACCGTTCGACGCGACGGCCACGCCGGAGTCGGATCAGTATGCGCTGGCGGTCATGGTGCACGAACTGCTGGTCGGCTTGCGCCCTCGTTCGGACGAGAGCGCGGAGCCAGGCGAGGGCTCCGTGGGGACGCCCGCTGTCGAGAGGCGCTGGCGGGTGCCAGCGGCTGTCGAGGCGGTGCTTGGTCGTGCGATGTCGACGGCACCTGATGATCGTTTCGGGTCCATCGCGGCGTTCCTCACCGCGTGGCGGGCGGCGGTCGCCGACGTGGACGCGACGAACGTCTCCTCGATCACGCAGGACGGAGCGTCGGGGCGTCCAGGAACCCTCGGGAACGTCCTCGTCGCGAATCCCTACAAGGGTCTGCGAGCGTTCGACGCGGGCGACGCCCAGGACTTCCACGGCCGCGCCGAGTCGCTCGAGCGGCTGGTTGCGCTCGTGTCCGAACGACGGTTCGTCGTGGTGGTCGGTGCCTCCGGGTCCGGGAAGAGCTCGTTGGTGCGTGCGGGCCTCGTACCCCGGATGCGACGTGAGGGCCGCTTGGCCGTGGTGGCAGTGCCAGGCGGGCAGCCGTCGGAGGAGGTCGCCGAGGCGCTCGCCCAGATCGCAGTAGAGCATCGCCGCGGGCTGGTCGCAGCGTTGCTCGATCCGGCCTTGATCGGTCCGGCCATCGCGTCCGTGCTTCCTGCGGGTGTCGACGACGTCGTGCTCGTCCTCGACCAGTTCGAGGAGTTGTGGACGATGGCGAACCCGGTGGTTCGTGATCGGTTCCTCGACGCTCTCGTCGCCGCCACGATGTCGGCCGACAGTCGGGTGCGGGTGGTGGCGACCGTCCGGGCCGATCTGTACGACCGGCCGCTATCCCACCCCGTGCTCGGCGCGTTGGTCGAGGCAGGGTCGTTCTCGCTCGCGCCGCTCGGCCCAGCCGAACTCGAGCAGGTGATGTCGGCGCCAGCGGCGCGAGTGGGAGTCACGCTCGAGCCGGGTCTGGTGGCGGCGCTCGTCGCCGACTTCGTGGCGCAACCGGCCGGGCTGCCGTTGCTGCAGTATGCGCTCACGGAACTGTTCGACCAGCGTGACGGGCTCACGATGACCCGGACCGCGTACCGATCCATGGGCGGCCTGGAGGGCGGGTTGACCAGCCGCGCGGAGACCGTCATCGATGCGTTGCCCGACGCCGGTCGTGCGGCGGCGCGGCAGTTGTTCACCCGGCTCGTGACGCCGGGCGAGGGAAGTGAGGACACGCGGCGCCGGGCCCGCCGCGCTGAGCTCACCTCGGTCGGGTCGTCGGTGATCGAAGCGTTCGGTGCGGCTCGTCTCGTCACGTTCGACGTCGACCCGTTCGATCGCGCGCCGACCGTGGAAGTCGCCCACGAGGCGCTCATCCGGCATTGGCCGCGTCTGCGCGGTTGGGTCGACGAAGACCGCGAGAGCCTGCGTCTGCGGGGTCATCTGGCCGACGCTGCGGGAGGATGGGCGGCACGCGGGCGCGACGATGGCGACCTGTACCGCGGTGCGCGCCTCGGCACCGTTGAGGAGTGGGCGGCGGACAACGCCGATGACCTCACCCCGGTCGAGCGTGCGTTCCTCCATGAGTCTTCTCGAGGGGCCCGGCGCACGCGTCGCGCGGCACGAGCGGCGCTCGCGGCGTTGGGCACGTTGCTGGTGGCTGCGCTCGCCGCCGCGGGGGTCGCTGTCGTGCAACGACAGCGGGCCGATACGAACGCAACCGCTGCGGCGAGGAACGCGGACACCGCGACCAGGAACGCCCAGACGGCGGCGGAGAGCGCGACGGCCGCCGATGTGGCACGCCGGCGTTCCGACCTGCGACGCCTCGCGTTCCAAGCGCACGCCACCGCGAGCTCGCAGCCCGACCTGGCCATGCTGCTCGCCGTGGAGGCCTATCGACGCCAGCCCGACGCCGCCAGCGAAGACGCGTTGTTCGCGGCGCTTGCCACCCAGCCCGCCATCCGACGCTACGTCGACGTCGGCTTACCCGACGAGGCGGTGGTCGGTGAGATGGCGGCATCAACCTCCCTGGTCGCCCTCGCACTCGACGACGACACCATCGTGCTCCTCGACGCGGCATCGCTCCAGCCGACCGGCGTGTCCATCACACTCGACGCACGCGCCCACCTCGCGTTCTCTCCCAGCGGCAACGAACTGGTCACCGTCACGCACAACGGTGACATCGCCCGTTGGGACCCCCGCACCGGGCGCGAGGTGGCCCCACGCGTTCGCGTCGCCCCAGCCGAAGCTGCGAACCCGTCGGGTCCGCCAGTCGCCTATCTGCCCGACGACTCGTTGGCCGTCGTGGACGGCAGCGCCGTGGCGGTCGTCCCACCGGGCGCTGCGGCTCCCACCCGTCGCGCCGTCCTCACCGGCGGCAGCACCATCAGCGCCCTCGCCGTCTTGCCGTCCGGGGGAACCCTCGCAGTCGCCTGGTCACCGAACGCCGCTCTCGACTCGGGCGCCGTCGCGTTGGTCACCGTCGCCGATCTGGCCACGCGGTGGCTCATCAACCTTGACGGGGGCCCGTCGGCGCTCGTCGCCGCGGGCGACGAGTCGCTGCTCGCGGCCCTCGCGACGAACACACTGGGCGGCCGCATCGTGTCGATCGATGTGAGCACCGGCGCACTCGACGACCGAACCGGTGACCTCCCAAGCATCGGCACAGCTCTACTCGCGCTCGATGATGGCGGCGCGCTCGTCACCCTCTACACCGGCGGCGTGGCGCGAGTTCGACCCGATGGATCCGTGCTCCCTCGCGTCGAGTTACGCACCGTGACGCCCCTCGTCCGGCTCGCCAACGGCACCGTGCTCGGCGCGTCAGGGGACCGGCTCATCGAGATCGACCCGGATCAGCACAGCGTCATCGGCCGCACCCTACGGGCCGGCAACCGGACGATCACCGGGCTCCTGGCCGGTGCGCGAGGCCGAATCCTCGTCATCGATGCTGCTGACGAAGCGATGACCGTTCTCGACACCACCACGTTGACGCCGATCGGTCCCCCGGTCCGTCCCACGATCCCCCTGACGGCCCTGGCAACCGTAACGATGTCGCCGACCGGCACCCACGTCGCCGCCACGAACTACCAGCACGTCGAGATCCTCGACGTCGCCACCGGCCAACCACTCGGAGCACCGATCGAGATCGGCACCGCCGACGTCGCCGTGTTCTCGCCCGACGGCACACGCCTCCTCGTCGCGGGCCTCGACAGCCGCGTCCACCAGATCGACGTCGCAACGCAGCAGACACGATGGTCGCGCGACTTCGGCGGCATCCCGAACGCGCCCGGTTGGAGCCCGAGCGGCCGGTTCATAGCGGTCCGGACGATCACCGGTGAGGTCCGCGTCCTCGACGCGGACAGCGGCACAGACGTCTCCGGACCGTTCGCCGGTGTCACGGCCCTCACGTTCCCACCCGACGACGAGCAGGTGCTCGCCCTCGGCGACGAACTGCGCGTCCTCGAGACCCGCACCGGCCGAGTGATCCGGACGCTCCCCGGCAACGGCGGCCTGTTCGGCGCCGAGTTCGTCCGCAATGGACGCTGGATCGCCGGCATCACCGGGTCTGGGCTTTTCGAACTGGTCGATGCCGCTACCGGAGACCGCGTCGGTGTGCCGCTGCGCGTCACCGACGACGCGTACTCGACCGCCGCGGCAGCGTTCCTCACCGACAACGGCATCTACCACGGCCCACTCGGCGGTCCCGTCGTGTACTACGACGTCGACCCAGAGAACTGGCACACACTCGCCTGCCAGGCCGCGGGCCGGAACCTCACCAGAGCCGAATGGGCCGAGCTCCTCGGCTCACTCGGGCCATATCGGGTCACCTGCCCCCAATACCAAACCGCCTGACCCGACCCGCCCACACCGGCGCCAACCAGGTTGCATCCAATCTGCATCCGGTACGTGCGACGGTCCGACTGCGGGCGCTCCGATCGGGCCCTCGTGACCCGAGTCTGAAAGGCCACTGACATGGAATCAGCACAGATAGGTCGGCGGAGCGTCCTTCGCAAGGCCGGCGTCGCCCTCGGCGGAGCCGCCCTCGCAACCGCTGCCGTCGCGTCGCCCGCCTTCGCCGGCACCGACAGCCGCGACGACTCCCCAACTCTCACCGGCGGCTGGCTCAGCGACCGCCAAGACGTCGGCAGCGACTTCAAGAACCGGGGGGTGTTCGTGTTCGCCGCCGGAGGCGCCATGCACTACCAGGACATCTTCCCCGTGAACATCGTTCTGCACGGCGCGTGGGTCGGGTCCGACCGCCGTTTCCGATACGAGATGTGGGGCGGCATACCAGAAGACCCCGCCTCCGGCGCGCCGGCGTTCACCGTTCGCGTCAGCGGACCGGTCACCGTCAGCCGCCGCAGCTTCACGAACCCCTACATCGTCGCGTTCTTCGATCCCGTAAGCGGCAGCGAGCTCTTCCGGTTGGACGGCGTAGCCAAGGCCACGAGGATCGATCCGTAGACCCGCACAACAGCCGCACGAACAGTCCCTGATTCTCGAGGCGGGCGCGTTGGCTCGGGGTCGGATCGGACATGACACGTTCGGCCCCGAGCGCAGCGCGGCCACGACGCTCGATCCGGCGTCCGGACCGATGGCTTGGACCCCGACGAGTCCCAGGTGGCAGAACTCGCTCTCGACCGACCCATCGTGCCCGCGTGCGCCCGTCGGGTCGCACATGCGCTCCCGAACCAGCGGTCCCAGCCGAAGCCGCCCCCGACATACCCATCCATACCGACGACCGGCCCGCGCCCAGCAACACCAACTCGGGCTCCGAACGAGCCATCGCCTCAGCCAACAACAAACAGGAGCAGAACATGACCACACGACTCCAAGGACGTGTCAACCGCCTGCGGCGCATCGCCATGCTCGCTGTGGCGCTCGTGCCCGTCGTCGGCTTCACATCGGCCGCCAACGCCGACGATGGCCAGCGCGGCGGTTGGAAGAGTGTCCGCATTACCATTGAAGCTTCTGCAGCCGACTCCAGACTGGTCGACACCTCGTGCAACGGCGCCGATCCCACCCGATGCATGTACCTCGTGTCGTTCACGGCCACCCAGTTCGGCGACCTCGAGGGCCAGATCATCGAGGGCGACGCCATCACCCCCCTCCCCAAAGGCGGAGCAGTCTTCGCCGACTCCGGCACCTTCGTCGGCACCGTCAAAGGCTGCGGAACAGGCAGCTTCGTGTACACCGCCCTGCAGATCTTCGGTGCCGACGGCAGCCAGAAGGACCTCTACACGATCTTCCCAGGTGCCGGCACCGGCGACCTCGAAGGCATGACCGGCTCGTTCGCGGCGAACAACCTCCCAGGCAAGCCCGAACCGCTCGCCGGCGTCGTCCGCTGCCGCCGCCGCTGAACCGACGCCCTCTCGCTGCAACCGGGCGATGGGGACGCCGCACTCCTCAGGTCAGCGAGCGGCATACCCACCCCGCTGCGTAGACCGCCACGATGTCAGCCGATCACTCGCAGTTGCGACGGCATCACCACACTCAACCCGTCCACGCCGCCGGTGTGCACAGCAGCACGTCCCACCCGCCCAGGCGCCCCGTCAGGTCCAGTTCAGCCAGCCGACGCACACCCAGCGCGCTGCCCACTCGTGCCCGACAATGCCAGGGGCACACCATCGGTCGTTCCCGCCCGGGAACCGGCGAAGCCTGGCGCCGGCGCCGCTCGGGATCGGCGAGCAGAACGCGAATGCGGCCAGCGGTTGGCGACGGAGCTCGTCGCGCCGATCCTCGGCACAACTGCTCGTGCCGGAGTGCAGCGCTGTCGCGGGGTCCGACGTCGCCGGCGGCGCCGGAGCGGTCGGTGACCGGGCGAACGTGGGGCGGATGCGCCGAGGTGATCCTGTGGATCCTGACCGGGGGCCGATTCCCCGCGGGTGCTTCGGCTCTCGACGGTGGCGTTCTGCTGCTCGAGTCGAGCGGAGAGTTGAACCCGGCCCGCGAGTTCGGCTGGATCATGAGATCGCTCGGTGAACGCGGCGTGCTCGCGGCGGTCGACGCCATCGTCGTGGCGCGACCCCCAGCAGCTGCGATCCAGACCGAGCGCACCTTCGCTGAACGACGAGCGTATCGAGCGCAGCAACGCGACAGCGCCATCGAGATCGCCCACCGGTACGACCCCGACGCCGGCGTGTGCGTCGGGGTTCCGTTCGGACACACCCGGCCAGAGTGGATCGTGCCCCATGGCGGAACCATGACGATCGACGGCACCCGCCGCGAGGTATGGGCCGAGTACAGCTGACCCTGGCGGGGTGACGTCGGTGTCGCCGCGTTCACACCACCGCGGTGTCGTCGGCCCCGGCGTCGTCGTCGAGTGACCACTTCAGCTGGAACTCGACCTCTTCGGCGTCGGCCGAGCGTTCGTGCTCGACGCTGAAGGTCGCATGCCTCGGCACGCGGAAGCGTTCGCCGGCGATCTGGATCCGGAACGAATCGCCTGCCTCCAGTGCATCGGCCAGCCGCCTGAGCTTCGCGACGAACTCATTGACCGAGGTGATCGTTTCGACATCGCGTTCCGTCATGACCTCAGTCTCGCCGGACCGGACGACTGGTGCATGCTCGGCACCCAACGTTCACCCGGGTGTTCGTCCCTCGACCGACCACGGCCGTCGGCTGCCGCCCTCGTCGACCGCGGACGGGCTATGCCGGTAGCGTCGTTCCATGGCCGATTGGACCGAAGCGCTCATCCCCGACCAGACCGGGCGCATCGCGCTCGTCACCGGCGCCAACAGCGGCATCGGTCTCGAGGCCGCTCGCATGTTGGCCGCGGCCGGCGCACACGTGGTCCTGGCGTGCCGCACCCGGGCCAAAGCCGACACGGCGCGTGATTCGATCCTCGCCGACGTGGGGTCGGCCGAGGTGACGCTGGTCGACCTCGACCTGTCGTCGCTGGCGTCGGTCGGCACGGCCGCCAACGACGTGCGGTCCCGGTTCGACCGGCTCGATCTGCTGGTGAACAACGCCGGGGTGATGGCCACGCCCTACGGGCGCACGGTCGACGGTTTCGAGCTGCAGTTCGCCACGAACCATCTCGGTCACGCCGCCCTCACCGCTCATCTGCTGCCCGTGTTGCTCGCGACCGAGCGGTCGCGGGTGGTGAACATCAGCAGCCTCGCCCACCGCATGGGCCGCATCGACTTCGACGACCTGCAGTCCGAGCGCCGCTACAGGGCATGGAGCGCCTACGGGCAGAGCAAGCTCGCCAACTTGCTGTTCACCTTCGAGCTGCAGCGTCGGCTCGACGCTGCAGGGGCGCGCACGATCGCCGTCGCCGCACACCCCGGCATCTCCGAGACCAACCTCGTCACCTCCACGGGCGGCATCGGTGGACGGCTGATGGCGCTCACCGCGCCGCTGGCCAAGATCTTCTCGCAGAGTGCGCACCACGGTGCGCTGCCCACGGTGCGGGCCGCCACCGACCCCGCCGTCCGCGGAGGCGAGTACTACGGCCCGAGCGGCTTCATGGAACAGCGCGGAGCGCCGACGCGGGTGCAAGCCAGGGCCTCGGCGAGTGCGGCCGACGTCGCCCGACGCCTGTGGGACGTGACGGTCGAGCTGACCGGCGTGCAATTCGCCACCCTCGACGGCGACGCGGGCTGAACCACACCGGGCCCCCAGGTCGGCCGGAAGGTGTCGCCGATGCGGTTCGGTGACCGGTTCACACCGTCAAAGCGCCGACTGCGCCCAAGGCCAAGAAGACGACGAGGGGGGTGAACCAACGGTCGTCGGCGAGAGCGAAGGGGGTGTCGCGAACCGTCTTGGTGAGTCCCGCGACCTTGGTGTCGCCCACCGCACGGAGCGCGAGCACGCCGACACCGGCGCCGACGAGCCACCGCAACGCCCCTGGACCACGCCCCTCGACCACGGCGATGATGAGAGCGGCGAACGCGAGGAACGCGCCGGCGACCGTCAGGGTCAACCGGCGACCTGGAGCGAACACACGCCCCGACCGCCGGCCCGTCGGGAGCGCCCGGTCGAGCATCCATCGGCCGCCCGAGGCCCAGTAGACGTGGACACCGGCCGCGACGACCAGGGCCACGGCCGAGGCGATCGCGCCAGCCCGCAGCCACGACTCGCCGAGCGATCCGTCGGCGTGCAGCGCGGCGAGCCCGGCGAGTAGGAACAGCGGCCACGACAGGTGACCGCGCAGCATCACGAACACCACCGCTGACGACCAGAGCGCCATGATGGCCACGAACAGGAGTGGCTCGCCGCCGGCGACGATAGCGGCGAGCGCAGGATCGATGCCTCGCCGAGCACCGTGTGCGCCACGGCGAGGAGTACGAGGCACACGACGACGACCAACTCTGCGTTCATGACGTCAACCTTCCTGCCATACGGTAGCGTGTGTTCGAGGTCACCATACGGTGGCGTATGCTGAGTGTCCATGCGATCGTTGTCACAGGACGCCTGGTTGACGGCCGGCTTCGCCGCGCTCGCCGAGCGAGGGGTCGAAGGGCTGCGGGTCGAGCCCCTCGCCGAGCGGCTCGGCGTGACCAAGGGCAGCTTCTACCACCACTTCGCCAACCGGCGGGCGCTCCACGAGGCGATGCTCGACGCGTGGGAGCGTCGCGGCAGCACCGAGATCATCGACGACGTCGATGCTGCGGCTTGCACGCCCGTCGAACGCCTCCGGCACCTCACCCATCGGGCCATGCGGGCGGAGCCGACGAACGATGCGATCGAGAACGCCATCCGGGTCTGGGCGGGAACCGACGACGTGGCGGCGGCGGCGATCAGACGGGTCGACGAGCGGCGGGTCGAGTGCACCACTGCGCTCCTGCGGGCGACGGGACTGAGCCCGGCCCGCGCTCGCCGGCGAGCACAACTGCTCTACCGGCTCCTGATCGGCGAGTTCGTCTGGCGGGGGTCGGGCGGCCCGACGGCCACACGCGCCCAGATCGACGAAGCCGTCGATCTCCTCCTCGCCTGACGCGCCCGTGCAGGGGCTGTGAGCGGCTCGCCGACGCGAGGTCGACGAGCCGCTCGGCCGGCGTGTGATTGTCGAGCTACTCGGTGACCAGTGCTCGTAGGATGTCGAGGTTGGCGGCGCGTCGGGCTGGTATGACGGCAGCGAGGGCACCGGCGAGACCGGCGATGACTGCATGCCGGTGACGGACGGATTGGAGGCCACCCGCCGAATCACCGCCGACGAGACGTTGGCCGCGACACGTGTCGTGATCCTGACGACATTCGATCGACGAGTACGTACACGAAGCACTGCGCGCCGGCGCAAGCGGGTTCCTGTTGAAGGACGCGCTCCCGACCGACCTGCTGAACGCCGTGCGCGTCGTGGCAGCCGGTGACGCGCTGATCGCCCCGAAGATCACCCGCCGGTTGATCGAGGAGTTCGCCCGTCTACCGGAACCAGGCCACGCCCCGGCCGCAGCAGCCGTGCTAGCGCAACTGACCGAGCGACAACGCGAGGTGCTCGAACTCGTCGCCAAAGACAACTCGAACGCCGAGATCGCCGAGCACCTCTATGTCAGCCACGCCACGATCAAGACCCACGTCAGCCGGCTGCTCATGAAACTCGACGCCCGCGACCGCGCCCAACTCGTCATGGTCGCCTACGAAACCGGAGTCGCCCTACCCAAGCAGGTGTGCCCGAGTTCTAGCGGCCTGGCTCGCTCCGGACCACCGCCGGTGGGCGCGATCCGAGCGACGATCCCTCGCACCGACCGCACGGGGTTCGCCGGATCCCGGACGGGGTGTTGAGCGTCGAAGTCAGGCGAGGGTCACGCTGCGTATCGCCGGGAGTGTTCGGGTCGAGGCCCGCTTGGTCCTGAGCGAACTCGTGCGGCTCGTGTGCAACCTGGTGGCCTTCGACCGGCAGGGCTCAGGTGCAGAAGCTGTCGCCTCCTGCGGCTGCAGCGGGTGGTCGACGTCCCCGGCCGTATGGAGCCACCGTGCGTGCGAAACTTCGCCGGTGAACGAGCCAGCTGCAGCGTCGGTTCCAGTTCCGCGATGGATCGTGGAGGACGAACCCACGCCGAGGTTCCCGATCTGGACCCGCGGCAACGCCGGGGAGGTGTTCCCCAACGTGGTCACGCCGCTCGGCGGCACCATCTACGCCGACGCACCGGCGATCGGTCACCGCCGCAACCTCACGCAGATGGGGTTGTTCACCGACGGCGAGGTCCGCGAGCACGGCATCGTCGTGTCAGGCATCTTCGGTGGCTACCTGTATCTCAACATGTCGGTGTTCCGGCTGATGGGGGTGCGCACGCCCGGCATGACGCCCGAGATGAGCGACGAGCAGGGCTTGGGGGTCAGCGACGCTCCGCCCTACCGCCCGCAGCGGGGTGATCGGAACCTCGGCGCATCGCTTCGTCTGTCGCGCTGGGCGATGCGTACGTTGCGTCGCCCGGACACGGGCGCCATCGACGAGGCGCGCTATCGAGCCGATGCCTGGGTGGCGTCGTTGCCCGCGATCGGCGCCGCCGCTGATGCGGAACTGCTCGACCTTGTGTCGTCGTTCTCTGCGCGCATCACCGAGTTCTTCGTACCGTTGGGGAACGCCACCGCCATCGCCGGGGTCGGGCGGGGTGGCCTCGAACAGATGCTTCGACGCGGCACAGCCGGCGATCCGACGCTGCTCGTCAACCGCCTGACCGCAGGACTCGGCACCATCCAGTCAGCCCAACCAGCGACACGACTCTGGCAGCTCGGACGACTGGTCGGCGCTGATCCGGAGTTGACGGCGCTGTTCGACCAAGGGCTCGGGGCAGTCATCGAGAGCCTCGACGCGACGCCCGCCGACGATCGGTACGCCGGCCTCGCCGCCGGGTTCGCGTCGTTCCTTCACGACCACGGCCACCGCGGCCCCGACGAGTACGAGCTCGCTGCGCCGTCGTGGGCGTTGTCACCGCGGATCGCGCTGGCGCTCGTGGACCGACTCCGGTTCGCCCCACCCGAACGTGATCCGGACGTGGTCGCCACCCGACTGGCCGCCGACCGCGCCGCCGCCTTGGGCGAGGCACTGGCCCTCGTCCCGCGACCGATGCACTTCCTGTTCCG
Organism: Actinomycetota bacterium; assembly: GCA_043759015.1. GTDB lineage: Bacteria > Actinomycetota > Acidimicrobiia > Acidimicrobiales > Ilumatobacteraceae > UBA668. The sequence continues at coordinate 12,584 of JAYVMH010000027.1, read as the reverse complement.
CCGAGCGCTGCACGCATCCAATGTCGGCGCTGCAGCACGCGAACGAGCCAAGGATGCAATGGTGCGCGAACTCGGCGCCATGAAGAACGTGCTGCACGAACTTGCGCGCCGGGCGCGTGAGCGGGGCGGCCCCACCGATCTGCGCGACGCCTTCCTCGTGACCGCCGACGAACTGGCGGCCTTCGTCGAACGGCCCGCCGACTTCGCCGACGTGATCGCCGAACGGCGCGCACAGCGCCACTACCGCCAGGCGCGCATCCCACCGTTCTGGTTCGAGGGAGAGATCACCGACCCATCCACCTGGCCCCTCCGAGCCAGCGGCCCGACCGGCGACCCGGCGCCGGACGTCTTGCGGGGCATAGCCGTATGTCCCGGGATCGCGGAGGGCCGCGCCCGCGTCGTGCTCGATCCAGCCGACCCTCGTGGACTCGAGCCCGACGAGATCCTCGTCGCGCCCATCACCGATCCAGCGTGGACGCCCCTGTTCCTGGGTGCCGCGGCGGTCGTCGTCGAGGTCGGCGCCCAGCAGAGCCACGCAGCCATCGTCGCTCGCGAACTCGGCATCCCCGCCATTGTGAGCGTCACCGACGCCACCCGCCTGATCCCCGACGGCACCTGGCTACGAGTCGATGCCAACACGGGACTCGTCCACATCGACAGAACCCGCTGAACCGCCTGTGCCCGCCCACACCACGCCGGACCGAGCTCGACCCTGACCCGTGCGACACGGTCGATCCCACCCTCGTTCGAGCTCGGTCGGTCGCCGGGCCCGGCGATCACCGCGCCAGCACGCACCCGAGCACCACAGAGCGCGCAACATCGCCGGTTCCGGTGCGGGTCGGGCCGGCCGTGGTGGAGAGCGTTGTCGAGTGCTCGCGCCCGCCGCGCCGGTCAGGTCGAGCCGTCAAGAGGTGTCGTCGTCGAGCACACGTGTCTGGGTACTCGATGGTCGTCGCCCTACCCGCGGGCGTCGGCGACCGTCGAGGGCGGGTCGTTGCCCAACGCGTTGTGGACCGCCGACGCGCTCCACGGCCCGAACGTTGCGGCCCGCAAGGTCTACCTGCTGGCGTTCATCGATGATCACAGCCGGCTGTCGGTGGTGTCACGCCGAGGACACCGGGCGCCCCGAAGCCGCCTTGCGGGCCGGGCTCGCTGCCCGCGGGGTCCGGGGCAGGATCTACGTCGACAACGGCTCCGCGTTCGCGTCCAAGCCGCTGCTGCGGGAGGGCGCGTCGCTCGGGATCCGGCTCGCCCACTCGACACCACGGCGCCCGGAGGGCCGCGGGAGGATCGAACGGTTCTTCCGCACCGTGCGCGACCAGTCCTCGTCGAACTCGACACCCACCATCCGCCGGCGGACGTGGCCGAGCTGAACCGATTGTTCGCGGCGTGGGTCGAAGGCGTCCATCACCGCCGCGTCCGTTCCGAGACCGCACAGACGCCGTTCGCCCGGGTCGACGTGACCGCGGTGCGGCTGCCCACCCCGGCCGAGATCCATGAGGCGTTCTTGTGGTCCGAGACGCGCACGGTCACCAAGGTGGCGACCGTGTCCCCGCTCGGCAGTCACTACCAAGTCGACGCCGCGCTTGTTGGTCAACGCGTCGAGTTGGTGTTCGACCCGTTCGACCTCACCCGGATCGACGTGCGCCTCCACGGGCGGGCGATGGGCGCCGCGGTCCCCCAGTACATCGGCCGTCATGCCCACCCCGCAGCCCGCTCCGACCCGACGGCCGAGTCGGGCCTCGCGACCCGGGATCAACTACCTGCGCCTCGTCGAAACCCAACGCGACCGCGACCTCGCCGCCGCCGGTGGCATCGAGTTCCACCAGCTCGCCCTACGCGACGATCTCCTCCCGCAACCCAAGGAGGGCTCGCCATGAGCATCGACCGTCTCCGCGCCCACTGGGGCTTCACCCGCAGACCGTTCAGCACAGACCTCGCCCCGTCCATGCTCGCCGCCACCAGCGTTCACCACGAAGCAGTCGCCCGCATCGGCTGGTGTGTCACCGAAGACCTCCACCGCCACGATGATCACGGCAACGAAACGATCAACACCAACCCGTCCGCACCGACCATGTCGCTGCCTTCCTCAACGAGCGTGGCGGGCAACACCACTTGTTCAAGTGCTCCAACGGTCACCGGGAGGACCGCCATGTAGCGAGCTACGGTGGGCACGCGAGGGCAATGTTCACGACGGCGCGGACACCGACGGAAGTCAACCCGAGGGGACGCGGCATCGTTCAACCCTGACACCGCAGCCACCTCAAGCGCCGACGAATGCCGAGGTCGCCAGGGTTTAGCGCTGGCTGGGGTATTCGTTCAGTCGTCGTCCTGTCTAGTGAGGAGTGGACAGCTTCGGTGTCGGGCCGATCGGGCCTGGCGATGTGTCGGGTGGTGTCGAGGAGGTGATGTGATGTGCGCTGGTTGTACCGGTTTCGGCGCCGCGCCTCTGTCGCAGAGGCTCCTGAGCGGCTGGACCCAGGGCATCACGCACTGCGCAAGGTCGAACGCGTCGTTGCGCAGATTGACGACACCGAATCGGCGACGCCAGTGGAGGTACATCGTCGCTACCCGCCGACTCTGGCAGTGCTCGACGCCGCATCGCCCCTTGCTCGTCTCGCACCTGATGGCGGAACCGGACGGATCCAGGCCCCGCTCACTGGGCACGACGTACCAACCGTGGCACCGGGGGCGATCCCCGCTAACGGTACCTGTGTGCGAGTCGGGGTGCTGGGGCCTTTGGTCGTAGCGGTCGGTGAACAGCAGGTGACGTGGGGGGGTTCTCGGAATCGTTCGTTGTTCCAGTACCTTCTGTTACATGCCGGGCCGGTCCATCGCGAGGAACTGATGGAGTTGCTGTGGACCAACCACAGCTATCATTCAGCCCGCAACAACCTGAACGTAGCGGTGCACGGCCTCCGTCGTGCCTTGCACACGGCCGGTCCGGGCAACGACTACGTGGTGTATCGAGACGGCTGCTACGGACTCCACGATGGTGTCAGGTGGAGCATCGATCGGGACCGGTTTCTCGGTCTGGCGCTACGTGCGCGTTCATCAGCAAGCCACGGTCGTGTACCGCTGGCCGTGGCGACGGCCGCCGACGCCGTGACGTTGTATCGAGGCTCACTGTTCCAGGACGACCTGTTGATGGACTGGTTCGCGCCAGAACGACGCTGGCTTCACGAGCAGCATGTCGAGTTGCTCGAGCTCGAGGCCGGTTGGCAGTTCGGCCTCGGCGATGTCGACGGTGCGCGACTGACCGTGAGCCGCGAGTTGCGCGAGGAACCGTGCCGTGAGTCCGCACACCGGCTGTTGATGCGCTGCTACGCCCTCCAGCACCAAGGCGATCTAGTGGCCCGCCAGTACCAGCTCTGCGTCACTACCCTCGACAGAGAGTTCGGTATCGGACCAACCTCGGAAACGGTCCGCCTCTACGAGGAACTCGCCGATACCGCCTGACACGGTCCGCGATCGAGGCCCCCTTGGTGAAGCCGTTGCACAGGGGCGGCGACCGGCCCGATTATGCGTCACGTAAGCGTCGTGCCAGCGAGCGCGACGCGATTAGTCGTCTTGCAACCGTGCGCTAAGCGCAGCGCGATGTGGCCGCTAATCGCGGGCGGGCACGGTGTGGCTGGGCCACGTGCCGGTCGCCCGGCACCCAAATCAGAAGCGGAGCAGCTCGATGCCAACAACTCCAAACCTACCCACGAGACCACCGTGCTTCCCGAAGGAGTGGCTCGACGGTTCCGTTGAGCTTGACGTGCCACCGGCGCTGTTGTCGGCCCGATGGGACACCGACATCTACGACACCAACGGTGTGCAGCCCAACAACATCATCCGCATCACCGACCCGTTCGAGGTCTGCTTCCGGGTTGAGCTGTCCGGCGACCTCTGGCGGTGCATGTGTGGCACCTGGTGTTTCGAGCTCGGCTTCTCACCGTGCGGTGAGGGCACCGGGTTCAACTTGTCCAAGCGAATGGGACGAGACCTTCACCTACGCGACTGGAAGGGCTGCGACACGCAATGCATCGAGTATTGCGTGACCGTCCCACCAGGAACGGTCACCGCAGACGACTGCTCGACGATGTACGAGGTGTGCGCGACATTCGAGCTGCGATGCTGCGACAAGCCCGGCGCCATCCTCGTCGGCTACGAAGTCCTCGGACCGTTCCAGTTCTACAAGCCCTGAGTGCTGGTCTACCGGCGAAGCATCGGCGTGACCTCCGTCCCGGCCGCGATGGCGAGCCAGGCCGGGGTCGCGTCCGGCGCCGACGAAAGGATGGCGGTAGTCCGCAATGGGCGCTGATCTATCACTGATTCCCGGCATGCGAGACCGTCATCGCCAAGTGCTCGCGAAGGAACTGCACGCGACCACCGCTCACGGTCTCGTCCTGGCCGACCGACAGGCCATCATCGCTGCCTTCAAGAAGGCGGGGATGCGCCGGCCCACGTTACCGACGCTCGAGGAGGTCGCCGAGTGGCAAGATCACGCCCGGAAGCTCCGGGCCGAAGGCATGACGGACAGCTCGGGTTGGGACCGGTACGCAACGTTCGTCGTGAGCTTCGAGGAACGCGGAAGCGGACGCGGCAGACAGCGCCAGCTCGTCGTCGAGCAGACCGAACTGGAACCTGAGGAGCCGCCGCACTTGTGGCAAGGCTGGGACTGCACGCAGCTCTGTCAGTGGATGACGAGCCAACTCGACCTCACCAAAGCTGATCGCGCCACGGCCACAACGGCGAGCCCCCCCGACACCAGCGAAGGCCGGCAGCCGGCCAAGAAGTCGGCGGCGGCACAAAGTGTGCACGTCGACCAACTCGCCGTAGTCGGCCCAACCACCCGTGTCGACCTCTCGACCGACATGCTGGAACGCTCTCCATCCCCGCGGGTGTGCAGTCTCCCGTGCCGATTGACAGTAGCGGTGGCTGGCAGCGATCCAGACCAGGACTTCGAAGTGCTGGTGCGATTTCACCGCCCGAATCAGTCCGGTTGGAGCCCCTTCGCACCGGTCACGCGTCGCGGACGAAGCCAGGCCGAGTTCGACCTTGCAGTCGTCGGTCCCGGCCGCTACGACGCCACCGTCGTGGCCTGGGTGCCGGACGGCTCCGCCCAGCCCCACGTGGTCAAGCTCCCACCCCTGATCGTTGAGACCTCAATCTCATAGACGATGCAGCGGCAAGACCCCTCGGGCATCCCAACGCACAGCCGGCGCTTTGACCAGAGCCACCGCAATCGCACTCGCGGTGGCATGCGTCTGCGGTGGCGGGGCGAGCTCCAGTTCGTCGCCGAGCAAGTCGTGATCGGAGCCCTGCATCCAATCGGCACGAGCAGGGCTTCTTGCTTGGCGTGCTGCTCGCCTCGGCGCGCGTCGCTGGTGCACCGCTGACGTCAGCGAGGACCGATCACGCAAACCGATCCAAGGCTGGTCAGGGGAACGTGGCGACCACGTCGTGGCCGTGGGTCCAGCCGGGATCCCGGAGAACTGGCCTCCTTCCAAGCTGTCGCCTTGGCTGCCACGGCCCACCGCGTGGTTGAGCTGGCCTTGCTCCCACGCGGCGGTCTGGACAGCGGTCGTACGCTCGCGCCGCGCCTGTTCGTAGGTGGCGGCCAGAGCGCGGTTGTCGGCCTTGGTGGTCCAGGATTCCTCGGACCAGCCTTCCTCCTCGACGAGTGCCACGTAGTTGATCAGCTCGCCCCGGCGCACGGGGTAGGCCACGAAGTGGCGGCCGGGCCCGACCCAGATGTTGAACCTCGGTTCGACGAGCCCGGTGGGAAGCTCGGCCGTCGCGGCCATCCCGCGGTAGGCGACGTGCCCGGTGTAGTTCGATGCGTGTGGTCAGTATTGGTCGTGGCGGTGGAGCCAGGCCATCGTCCAGGGCAGGGCGTCTTCGTCGCGTCCTTTGGCGGTGATGTCGAGGATCTGGTAGGCGGTGTTGAACACGTCGAGCCCTCGCGCGTAGCAGCTGTACGTGTGGAACACCTCACCGTGGTGGCGCACGAATGCGCTCAGGCCGGGTGCTTCCTCGGCGGGGTGGTCGACGGGGGTGTAGTTGTAGGTTGCGGCTTGGGTGACGCCGTAGTCCTGGTTGAACGTCGATCCGAGTGAGGACACCCAGTTGAATGTCCATCCCATCCGGTTCCGGTAGGTCTGAAGGGTGTCGAGCGGGGCTCGGGACACGGCGATGAGTGTCGCGTCGCGATGGGCGAGGTGGACGGTGGTCCCGTTGTAGTTGTCAGCCCAGAACGAACAGCTCGGACAGCCTTGGTCCCAGTCGGGACCGAACATGAAGTGGTAGACGACGAGTTGCGAACACCTGTCGAACAGTTCGCTCAAGGACCGCTCACCGTCGACGGTGTCGAACCGGTAGTCCTGCTCGACCCGGACCCACGGCAGGGCGCGCCGGGCCCGGGCCAGTTCGTCCCGGCGGCGGCTCAGGTCTTTCTCCCTCGCGAGCAGCTGGACACGTTCGTGGAGCCATTCGTCGCGGGACGCGATGCGGGGCTCGTCGACCGTGGTCATGGCGTGCGGCCCAGGAAGGCCACCAGTTTGGTGGTGGCGCTCGCATCGGCCGGGACTGTGACGGCGGGGTCGAAACCGGCAAAGGTGCGGATCTCGTCGGTCACGAACCCTTGGCAGATCTCGAGCACGAGCGAAGCGAGATCGTCGGGCAGGTCCTCGGGTTGTCCTGTGGCGCGGGCGATGTCCCACGAGTGGGTGGCCGTGTCGAGCAGGTTGATGCTCAGCGCGGCGCTGCCGGGCATCGGGCCGGCACCGATGTTCATTTCCCCGGCGAGGTCGGCGTTGGTCCACGCCGCCAGCGTGCGGTCGGCCAGGGCACGGAACTGGGCCGCTGGGTCATCGGCCAGCACGAACCCCGCGCCATCGGGCGGGGGTGCATCGCCGCGCACGGCGCCTCCGATCCCGGCGACGACACCGAACGCGTGGCCGAGCAACGCACTCACGTCCCACTGGGTGCACGGGGTGGGGTCGGCCATCTGATCGGCCCGAACCCCAGCGATCACCCCGTGGGTGTGATCGAACGTTTCAGCGAGAGCGGTCAGCAGATCCATGGTGGTTTCTCCGGTCGCACCGGCGAGTTGCAATGGCACCGATGTATGTAAGAGGATACTTACATGAGCGGGGAGGTGCAAGGGGCGTCCATGGATGGGGTGGCGCAGGCGTTGTCCGACGGGACGCGACGGTCGATCTTGCGTCTGGTCCGCGACGACGAGCGTTCGGCCGGTGATCTCGCCGCCCGGTTCCCGACGATGAGCCGACCGGCCGTATCGCAGCATCTGCGGGTGCTCCACCGAGCGGGGCTGGTCACGGTGCGATCGGACGGGAACCGGCGTTTGTACCGGGCGCGGACCGAAGGGCTGGCGGCCATGTGGCGGTACCTCGACGAGATGTGGACCGATCGGCTCGGGCGCCTGAGAGCCGCCGCCGAACGGGCCGAGTGGCCCGAACGTCAACGCCGTCAGCTCGACACGCCCAGCACGGACCGATCCCGGGCCACCCGCGCCGCGCCGAGCCGGGCGAAGCCCGCCACCCTCGACAAGGAGCAGCCGTGACTGAGAACCCCCCGACGTTGCGTACCATCGAACAGCGGGTGCGTATCGCCGCGTCACCGGAAACGGTGTGGACGTTCTGGACCGACCCGGCGCGACTGTGCGAATGGTGGGGCATCGGCGCCGAGATCGACCCGCAGCCCGGTGGCATCTTCCGCGTCGTGATGGCCACCGATGGACCGGTCATGTCCGGCACCTACCTCACCCTGGAGCCCTTCACTCGTGTGGTGTTCACGTTCGGGTGGGAAGGCAACCCGATGGGCGACGCCCTCGCACCCCGCAGCACGCACGTGGAAGTGACCCTCACCCCGGTAGACGGCGACACCGACCTCGTCCTCGTTCATCGCGAGGTGCCCGCCGTCCATGCGGACGAGCACGCCAAAGGCTGGGCGCTCTTCGTCGGTGAGCGCCTCCCGACCGCCGCCGCTCGCCACGCGCTCCGGTCGAGGACCGACGTCGACGAGGACGCGTCGTGAACGTCGATGTCACCACCGAGATCGTGATCGCCCGGCCCGTCGCCACCGTGGCCGAGTACGCGGCCGACCCCTCGAACACGCCAGCGTGGTACGTCAACATCACCTCGGTCGAATGGAAGACACCCCCACCCCTGCACGTCGGCTCGCTCGTGGCGTTCGTCGCCCAGTTCATGGGCAAACAGCTCGAGTACACCTACCAGATCGTCGACCTCGCCCCGGGCGAGCGGCTCACCATGACCACCGCCCAAGGGCCGTTCCCCATGACCACCACCTACACCTGGACCGCGCTCGATGACCAGACGACCAGAATGACCTTGCGCAACCACGGCCAACCGTCCGGCTTCTCGACACTCGTCGCACCGTTCATGACCCAGGCCGTGAAACGCGCCAACCGGAGAGATCTCGCTGCCCTCAAACGACTCCTCGAAACATGACCGCTACCCGGACGCGGGCGACGGGGGTGCCTTCGATGATCGCTGAGTCGGGAGGGAGATGCGAGACACTCCGGTGCCCGCAAGCGGACCGCTCGGGCTGGCCGGCCTCCTCTGCTGCGCCAACGTGGGCCGATTCGCCGACGGGTGGGACATCGGCGGGCCCTTCGCATGGCTCGTGCACGATGACGCCGTCGTGGTGACACCCGAGCGTGCAGCGCATTACGGCGACCGTGAACACCCACCAGTTCGCTCGGCCGCCCGACAGGGCGCGCCGCACAGATCATGCGAACACTGGCGCGGCGAACGCACGGGATCGGCGGGCGTGGACGGCGATGCCGGTCCGCTGGCCGACCGACCGTCGAGCGGCCAGCCGGGACCGCGCGAGTCCAGTCGGGGGCCACGGGGAACGACGGGTTGTCGGGTCGTTCGTGTTCAGCATGCCATCGCTGTTGGTCAGGGCGGCGCGAAGTAGCGACCGGGTGTCGTGCCGAGCTGTCGGCGGAACGCGGTGACGAACGCACTGGTCGACGCGTAACCGACGGCCCATCCCACTTCGCTCACCGGACGCCCTTCGGCCATCAACTCGATGGCGTGGACCAGCCGGAGTCGTTGCCGCCATCGACCGAGGCTCAAGCCCGTCTGGTCATGGAATCGTCGCTCCAGTGTCCGTCGGCTGGCGCCGACCCGGAGTGCGAGATCGTCCAGGTTGGCGCCCGGGTCGTGGCGGAGCAGACCGGCGAGCATGCCGGCGACATGATCGGTGGGAACGCGCAACTCGAGGGGCACCACCGCGATGGTGTGAAGCTGGTCGAGGAGCACGCGAGCGAGCCGATCATCGGGTGCGGAACGGGCATCGAGCGTGCCCCGTTGCACGACGCACAGGATCAGTTCCCGCAGGAGCGGACTGACCTGGATGACCCCGAGAGGGCGGGATGCGCCCGTAGGCGCCTGGCCACGTACAGGGTACGGAGTTGCACCCTGCCCCGGGCGGTGAGGCGGTGGATCACGTTGGCGGGGATCCATACGGCGCGGGCCGGGGGAACGATCCACCCGCCTGCGTGAGTTTCGACCAGGAGCGCCCCCGAAGCGGCGTACACGAGTTGATGCCAGTCGTGGGTATGCCACCGCAGCTGTGTGCCGTCGGCGTACCCGACGGCGTGGGAACGTACGACCACCCGCGGGGCCGGTGTCGGGTTTTCAACGTCAACTGTCGTGATGGTGGAAGTCTGCCACGCGGCTGGTCGTTACGATCCCGGGGCTATGGCTCACAACATCGTGCACTTCGCCATCCATGCCGACGACGTCGAGCGGGCACGCCGCTTCTACCAAGCCGTGTTCGGTTGGCACTTCGAAGCATGGGGCCCACCCGGCTTCTACGACATCGTCACCGGAGACCCCGATCGACCCGGCATCCAAGGCGCCCTCCACCAACGCGACGAACCACTCACCGGCGGCGGCACCCGAGGGTTCACGTGCACCGTCGCGGTCGACGATCTCACAGCCATCCGAGAACGGGTGACCGGCAACGGTGGAACCATCACCTACGTGGAAATCCAGATCCCAACCGTCGGCACACTCACCCAGTTCCTCGACACCGAAGGCAACGAACTAGCAGCCATGGTCTACGACAAGGCCATGTACGGCGCGTAGACGGCCCGCCACGCACCAGAACCGGCGGACCCTGGCGCCGACCCCGGGGTGCGCAGATCTACGGGAGCGGGGGCCTATCGTCGCTGGTCGCGGTGTTGTCGGGTGCTCCGGGGTGCTGTGGCCCGACCTCGATGGAGGGAAGCAGTCGTGGTGCCTCTGCTTGGTGGTCAGGGTTCACGGTCAGGTTCTTCGTGGGTGCTCGGCCATGCGGGGAGGGTGACGACGATGCGTGTCCCGTCGTGGGTGTCGGCGATCGCGACGGTGGCGTGATGTGTGTCGGCGATGGCTTTCACGATGGCGAGGCCGAGGCCGGCGCCTCCGACGTGACGACGGCGGGGTTGGTCGAGTCGGGTGAAGCGTTCGAAGACCAGTTGGCGGTGTTCCCGGGGTATGCCGGGCCCGTCGTCGGCCACGACGAGTTCGGTGTGGTTCCCGCACTCGCGGAGCTCGATGCACACCTTCTGGTTGGCGTGGCGTTCGGCGTTGTCGAGCAGGTTGTTGATGAGGCGCCCGAGCTGCGACGCGTCGCCGGTGACTCGGGCTGCGCTGACGTTGGTGATGTCGACGAGCACGCGACCTCGGGATCGGAGTGGCTCGATGGCGTGCAGGACGATCTCGTCGAGGTCGACGGGTTCCACGAGAGGAGGGGCCGGATGTTCGTCGGTGGCGGCGAGGAAGAGGAGGTTGTCGGCGAGGTGTTGGATGCGTCGGGTGTCGTGCTGCAGATGTCGTGCCAGCGTGGTCCAGTCGGTGCTTTCCGGGTGGTTCAACGCCACGTCGAGTTGGGCTTGGAGCGAGGCGAGCGGGGTGCGGAGCTCGTGGGATGCGTCGGCGACGAAGGCGCGTTGGCGTCGGTGGGTGTCCTCGAGGCGTTCGAGCATGTCGTTCATGGTTCGGGCGAGGCTGGCCATTTCGTTGCGGCCGGTGGGTTCGGGCACTCGCTGGTCGAGGTCGACGGCCGAGATGGCGGCGACGGTGGAACGGATCGCTTCGACCGGAGCGAGGACACGGCTGGTCGACCGCCAGGTGGTCGCCGCGACCGCCGTGAGCAGCGCCGGGAATGACGCGATGAGCACCCATCGCATCATGGCTTGGGTCTCCCGGTTGGGGTCGAGGGCGGCACCGACCACGGCGGTGAGATCGCCGTCGGAACCGTGCATCCGTCGGCTGGCGATCCGGTACGGTCCGCCATCGCCGATGGGTGCGAGCTCGATGGTGTGGAGCACGGTGATCCCGCCGGTGGACGGCGGCGGGTCGAGCGGTGCCCGCACGGTGATCGTTGCGCTCTGGGAGATGACGTTGCCGTCGGCGCCGAGCACCTGAATGATGCTGCCCTCGTCGCCGGTGTCTGGGAGCAGGGGCGGGAGCACGAGGTCGGGGGTGGTCGCTTGCAGCTCGTCGAGTCGCGTCCGCAGGGCGATGTCCAGGCGCTTGGCGAGCTGGCGGTCCATGAGGTGCAGGGCGCCGAACCCGCCGATGGCGAGCGCGGCGGCGACGACGGCGGTGGCCGCGAGCGTGGTGCGGACACGGATCGAGCCGCGACCCGTCGGGCGATCACGCACCGTCGGCTCGGAGGCGGTAGCCGACACCGCGAACCGTCTCGAGTGAGGTTCGTCGGAACGGGAGGTCGATCTTGGTCCGCAGGTAGCGGGCGTAGACCTCGACGATGTTGGGGTCCGCGTCGAACGCGACGTCCCACACCTCGTGGAGGAGTTCCTGCTTGGGTATGGCTTCGCCGGCTCGCCGCATGAGCACCTCGAGCAGGGCGAACTCTCGTCGGGTGAGCGAGATCTCGGTGTCGGCGCGCCAGCAGCGACGTTGGCGACTGTCGAGCATCAGATCGCCGGCCTGCAGCGTCGACGCGATGTTCTTGGAGCGCCGTACTAGCGCCCGCAGATGGGCGATGAGCACGGGAAATGAGAACGGTTTGGAGAGGAAGTCGTCGGCGCCGCCGTCGAGCACGTCGGTCTGGTCGTACTCGCCTTGCTTGGCGGTGAGTACGAGGACCGGTGTCCAGTCGTTGCGGGCACGGAGCTCGGACAGGATTCGATAGCCGTTCAACCCGGGCACCATGAGATCGAGCACGATCACGTCGAAGGTGGTGTCGATGGTGTGATCGAGGGCGACGTTGCCATCGTGGGCCACGGTGACGTTGAAGCCCTCGTCACGCAGTCCGCGCTGCAGCGCGGCGGCGAGCGGTTCGTCGTCTTCGACCACCAGCACCTTCACGACGGTCCCCTTCGACCCGGACAGGCGCGCGCCGTCACGTGATGTCACCGGTGAGCCTACGCGGACCTGGCTGGTTCAGTCGCTGGCCTGGTCGCTCACGACTGCACCGGTGTGGGCATCGAGCTGCACTTCCCAGATGGTCGTACCGTCGTCGGGCTTGATCTCCCAGACGAGACCGTGGTCCTCGGATTCGAGATGAGCATCGATGACGGTGCCGGGGTGCAGTTG
>JAYVMH010000026.1:0-10097 GCA_043759015.1 Actinomycetota bacterium | reverse complement strand
CTGAAGTCGATCAACAGGTCGGCGCGCTCGGCCGGTGCGAGCAGGATGTCGGTCTCGGTCACCGGCGCGTTCAGCAGTCCGCCGTCCGTACCGATCTGCGAGAAGGGCAGGCTGGTCGACATCGGGTTGCCGGCTGCGTCGAGCTGAGCCAGACGCAGGTGGTAGAAGCGAGCGTTCGAGCCGTTGAGGACACGGAAGCGGTACGTCGCCTTGGAGACGTTCATGTTCGGCTCCATCGCCCCGTTCACCGTGGCCACGTCGCCGAACGACTCCGGGTTCCACTGGTTCGGGTAATCGGCCGGGAGGCCGCTGATGCCGCAGTGCGGTCCGATCGGGTACGAGAGCTGACCGTCCGCGTTGAACGTGCGGTCCTGCAGCGTCAGCGGGACTTCGAACTGCCCCGAGGGCAAGTGCAGCCCGCTGCCGGAGTCGCCGGTGTCGTACCTGTCGCGCAGCCAGACCTGGCCGGCGAGACCGGCGGTCACCTGCAGACGGGTGAGGCCCCAGGCATGGTCGTGGTACCAGAGGCCGGTGGCGTCCTGGTCGTTGCCGTAGGTGTAGGTGAACGCGTGCCCGGGGCTGAACGTGCTGTTCGGCAGGCCGTCGAACTTGGCCTCGGAGTGCGCGCCGTGGAGGTGGACCGTGCCGCGGGGCATGGCCGCGTCCATCGCCTGGGTCCCCATCACGTTCTCGTCCACGAAGTTGGCGAGCGGGTGGGCGCCGAGGGCGTTGGTGACCTTCAACGTGAGGGGCGTGCCCTTGGCCATCTCGATCGTGGGACCGCCGTAGACGTCGGTCGCTGTGCTGCTGAGGGCGTAGCCCATCGTCTTCGCCGCCGGAATGCCCGCCTGGAACACGTGCGTGCCGGTCTTCATGAAGAGGTGCACCGGCGTGGTGCTGTCCCGCCTGTCGACCTTGGTCGGGATCGGGAGCGGCTGCAAGAACGAGGTGTGGGCCGGTGTCGGGCCGAAGGCCGCATGGCAATCCACCACACCCGCCGCTGCTGCCATGTGGATCCCGCCGGCGGCGCTGCCACCGCTCCCGCCGAATGCCTGCACGGCAACCGATCCCGTGATCACTGCTCCGGTGGCGGCGACGAAGGCTGCTGCCTTGGTGCCCCACGTCCGCTTCTTCATCTTGCGCCCGCTCATGTCTGTGCTCCCTGGGTCCTGCGATCATCCGTCATTGGTCGCTCTTAGCACGGACTCTCGATGTACGACCTTTGGAAAACCTTCGGAAATGTTCAGGGTCCAAAGGGATCGAACGGCGTAGGTCTTTGGTCGTAGTCGATTTCAGCATCGTGACCAGGAACGACGTCCGCCGGTAACATGGACAGCATTGGCGCGGTCCGGCCGAGACTTTCTTCCCGGACCAAGGTCGCGACCGCGGGCACCCGCCTCTTCACCCGCCCCAGACCCCAGGTCCCCCTTGGGCGCGAAACCCGGTCAACACTGACGCGAACCTCGTCAACGGGCGCGAAAACACGACCACAACGCGCCTTTCCGCGCCCGTGGGCGCGGAAGGACGACAGCGGATCGCGGTCAGGTCACTTCGGGGGCATGCGGATGCCGCCGTCGACCCGGATGGTCTCGGCGTTCATGTAGCTGTTCGTGATGCACTCGACGACCATCGAGGCCAGTTCGGTCTGGAAGCCGAGGCGTTGCGGGAACAGCACGCCCTTCTGGAGGTTCGCCTTGAACGCGTCGCTGCCCTCACCCTGGCCGTAGATCGGCGTGTCGATGAGGCCCGGCGCCACGGTGTTGACCCGCACGCCGACGGCGGCGAGGTCGCGGGCGATCGGCAGCGTCATGCCGACCACGCCACCCTTGGAGGCCGAGTAGCTCGCCTGGCCGATCTGCCCGTCGAATGCCGCGACGGACGCGATGTTGACGATCACACCGCGTTCGCCGTAGTCCATCGGTTCGGTGGTGCTCATCGCGGTCGCCGCGATCCGAATGCAGTCGAAGCTGCCGATCAGGTTGATGGCGATCACCTTCTTGAACGCGTCGAGGTTGGCCGCGGACTCGTACGAGCCGTCCCTACCCACGGTGCGCTGAGCCCAACCGATGCCAGCGGAGTTCACCAGGACCCGCAACGGGCCCATGCTCTTGGCCATCTCGACGGCGTTCACGATGTCGTCGGTGTTGGTCACGTCGACCTTGCAGAAGGCACCGCCGATCTCGTCGGCCAACGCCGTGCCCTTGTCGACCTGAAGGTCGGCAACGACCACCTTGGCCCCCTTCGATGCCAGCAGGCGGGCCGTTGCAGCCCCGATGCCGGACGCACCGCCCGTGACGACTGCACTCGCTCCATTGATGTCCATGGCCCGCGACATTACGCGGCCGCGCCTGCGGGGCACCAAGTGGAACAGGACTACGGTGCCGGCCAGTGACCGGACCCCTGCGCGGATTCAACGTCGTCGAGGCGTGCCAGATGGTGGCCGGTCCGATGGCAGCGATGCTGTTGGCCGACCTCGGCGCGGAGGTGATCAAGGTCGGCCAACCCAGGGGCGGCGACCGCATGCGGCTGCTCGGTGATCGCATCGGCAACATCGGTGCGCTGTGGGCCGGTGTGAACCGCGGCAAGCGCGGCGTGTGCGTCGACCTCGTGCAACCCGAAGGTGTCGAAGACCTGGCGACGCTGACCTGGCGACGCTGACCTGGCGACGCTGACCTAGGTGTCGAACAGGGTCGGCTGGCGCGGTGGCGAGTCGACGGGGGTGGTGCCGAGCTCGGCGGGAAACGGGCCCTGCGCGGCGACGACCGCCAGCCGATCGACCAGATCGTTCATCGGGTCGCCCGAATGCCCCTTCACCCAACGGAACGCGGGCCGGCGCTGCTGCACGAGCGCCACGAGGGGCTTCCACAGGTCGGTGTTGGCCACCGGCTCCTTCTTCGAGTTCTTCCATCCGTTCTGCTGCCACTTCACGTACCACCGGTCGCGGAAGCAGTTGACGACGTAGGTGGAATCGCTGACGATCGTCAGGTCGCCTTCGATCGACCGGAGCGCCTCGAGCACCGCCTGCACCTCCATCCGCTGGTTCGTGGTGTGCGGCGCTCCCCCGCTGCCGTGCACCGCGCCGGCGGGCGAGATCGCCCAGGCCCAACCACCGGGCCCGGGATTGCCCGAACACGCGCCGTCGGTGTAGACCTCCATTCTTCCGACGTCAATGCTTTCGTGGACCATCGCAGCGATGGTACGGCCCTGCGTCGGGGAACATCCGGATGCCCGGGTTACCGGCCGGTAGCGGTGGCAGACTGCTCGCCATGATCTTCGACGGCTACGTCAATCAACTCCCCGATATCGATCCGGGCGAGACGCTCGAATGGATGGACAGCCTCGACGCGGTGATCGACGTGCATGGCAAGACCCGCGCCCGATTCCTGCTCAGCAAGCTGCTCGAGCGCGCCAGCGAAGCGCAGGTGAGCTTCCCTGCCACCGTCAGCACGCCCTACATCAACACCATCCCCCGCGAGGCCGAGGCGTGGTTCCCCGGCGACGAATTCATCGAGAAGCGCATTCGCCGGTTCGTCCGCTGGAACGCGGCGGTCTCGGTGGTGCGGGCCAACAAGAGCGCCGACGGCATCGGGGGCCACCTCAGCACGTTCGCCAGCAGCGCCGCGCTGTACGAGATCGGCTTCAACCACTTCTTCCGCGGCAAGGACGACGGCACCGCGGGCGACCACGTCTACTTCCAGGGCCACGCCGCACCGGGCGTGTACGCGCGCGCGTTCCTCGAGCGCCGCCTCGAAGAGGACGACCTCGACCACTTCCGCCGCGAGATCGGCCGCGGCGGGCGCGGGCTGAGCAGTTATCCGCACCCACGGCTGATGCCCGACTTCTGGGAGTTCCCCACCGTCAGCATGGGCCTCGGGCCGCTCACGGCGCTCTACCACGCACGGTTCAACCGCTACCTCCTCAACCGCGAGCTCGACGACACGAGCGCGAGCCGAGTGTGGGCGTTCCTCGGCGACGGCGAGTGCGACGAACCGGAAACCCTCGGCGCGCTCTCCCTGGCCAGCCGTGAGAAGCTCGACAACCTGGTGTTCGTCGTCAACTGCAACCTGCAGCGGCTCGACGGCCCGGTGCGCGGCAACGGCAAGATCATCCAGGAGCTCGAAGCCGTGTTCCGCGGCGCCGGCTGGAACGTGATCAAGGTCATCTGGGGTTCGAGGTGGGACGAACTGCTCGCCCGCGACAAGGACGGCGTGCTGCTGAACAAGATGAACACCACGGTGGACGGCGAGTTCCAGCGCTACGGGGTGGAGAACGGCGCCTACATCCGCGACAACTTCTTCGGCCCCGACCCACGCCTGCGCCAGATGGTCGCGAACCTCAGCGACACCGACCTGGAGAACCTGCCCCGCGGTGGCCACGACTACCACAAGCTCTACGCGGCCTACAAGGCGGCGGTGGAGAACCTCGGTTCGGGCGCTCCGACCGTCATCCTCTGCAAGACCATCAAGGGCTGGACCCTCGGGCCGGGCTTCGAGGCCCGCAACTCCACGCACCAGATCAAGAAGATGACCAAGAAACAGCTCATCGACCTGCGCGACCGGTTGCACCTGCACGAGGAGATCCCCGACGACGCGCTCGACGACGACCACAACATCCCTTACTACCGACCGCCGGAAGACTCCATCGAGTACCAGTACATGATGGAGCGCCGACGGGCACTCGGCGGTTCCATCCCCAAGCGGTTGATCCGCCCACGGCGGGCGTTCACCCTCCCCCAGGACAGCACGTTCGAGGAGTTGCGCAAGGGCTCGGGCGACCAGGCGGTGAGCACCACGATGGGCTTCACCCGACTACTGCGCAACCTGTGCCGCGACGAGAACATCGGCCAGTACGTCGTACCGATCATCCCCGATGAAGGGCGCACCTTCGGCATGGACTCGCTGTTCCCCGCGCTCAAGATCTACGCATCGCAGGGCCAGAAGTACGAGCCGGTGGACCACGACCTGCTGCTCAGCTACGCCGAGTCGGCAAAGGGCCAGATCCTTGAGGAAGGCATCACCGAGGCCGGGTCGCTGGCGAGCTTCATCGCTGCCGGCACCGCCTACGCCACCCGTGGGGTGCCGACCATCCCGTTCTACACGTTCTACTCGATGTTCGGTTTCCAGCGTGTGGGAGATCTCATCTGGCAGGCAGCCGATGCGCGCACCCGCGGCTTCCTGATGGGCGCCACGGCCGGGCGCACCACGCTGCTCGGCGAGGGGCTGCAGCACCAGGACGGACACTCGCTCGTGCTGGCCAGCACCGTGCCGCCGTGCCAGGCCTACGACCCGGCGTTCGCGTACGAAGTGGCCACGATCGTGCAGGCGGGCATCCACCGGATGTACTCGCCCGACAGCACCGACACCGACGTCTTCTACTACCTCACGTTGTACAACGAGAACTACCCGATGCCCGCGATGCCCGAAGGGCTCGATCCGGCCGACGTGGTGCGCGGTCTGTACCGGTGGCAGGCGGTGCCCGACGGCACCGAATCGAAGGCCTCGCTGTTGTTCAGCGGCTCGGCGCAGGGCGCGGCCCGCGCCGCGGCGGCCGAGCTCGCCAAGCACCACGGCATCCACGTGGAGCTGTGGTCGGCGACCTCCTACAAGGCGCTTCGAGAGCAGGCGCTCGCCACCGAACGTTGGAACCGCCTGCACCCGAACGATGCGCCGCGCACGCCGCTCGTGGCCGATCTGCTCGGCGCCGGCTCGGCCCCCGTGGTCGCCGTCACCGACTTCATGAAGATCGTGCCCGAACAGGTGGCCCGCTTCGTGCACCGGCCGTTCGTGCCGCTCGGCACCGACGGCATGGGTCGTAGCGACACCCGCGAAGCGCTCCGTCACTACTTCGAGGTCGATACCGGCCACGTGGTCGTCGCAGTCCTCTCGGCGCTCGCCGCACAGGGCGTGGTCGAGGCAGCGACTGTCGCCGAGGCGATCGAGCGCTACGGCATCGACCCGGAGGCCGTCGACCCGTACCCCGTGTGAAGGTCGGCGACTGGATCGACGTCTCGCCGGCCGTGGGCGCGGCGGGTCACCGACCGCCCAACACGTGGGGGGACACGCCCGCCAGCAGCGGCCGAGGCAGCCAGTCGTTGCGACCGGGCAGGAGGCACGCGTTGAAGTACGGATCGTGGAAGAGCTCGAACGACCAGCGACTCGTGAGGAGATCGAGCTCCTCCTTCGTGTGCCCGGCTTCGCGCGTTGCGCTCTCGAAGTGGTACCACTCGGCGTCGGGCGTCCACACGATTCGATAGCCGTGGCGACGCACGCGCAGGCACAGATCGACGTCGTTGAAGTTCACGGGGAACGCCTCGTCGAAACGTCCGACGGCGTCGAACACGTCGCGGCGCATCGCGGCGGCCGCCGCGGTCACGCCACTGCACTCGCGCGCGACCACCGCCATCCGATGAGGCCCGACCGCGGAGCCCGGCCAGCCGAACAGTGCATGGATCGGACCGCCGGGGTACACGTGGCCGGCGTGCTGGAGCCGACCGTCGGCGAACAGCAACTTGGCGCCGACCATGCCCAGATCGGTCGACTGCAGGTGGCCGACCATCACCTCGACGCTGTCGGGCGCGATGAGCTCGGTGTCGTCGTTGAGGAAGAGGAGGACGTCGCCGGTGGCATGCGCGGCGCCGACGTTGCACTTGCGCGAGAAGTTGAACGGCTCGTCGAACATCACGAGGCGAATTCGATCGCCGGCCGCGGAGCGAACGTCGTCCAACACGTGCGGAGGCGTCGCCCGGTCGGCCACGACGACGAACTCGAGCGCAGGGTACGACGACCGCTGCTCGATGCTGGCGACAGCGGACACCACGAGGTCGCGTTCCTCGCCCCACACCAAACCGCGGCTGCCCCGGGTGGGGATGACGATGCTGACCAACGGTGTCGCTGCCAGGCGACGGCGCACCTTGTAGCACCCCTTCAGCGAGCCATGGACGACCTCGGCGTCGATGCCCACGCGCACACAATGATCCGCGACCGCTCGGCGACCGGCATCGAACGCGTAGGGCTTGGCGTCCTCGTTCGACGCCACGCTGTCGGGCGCCTGTCGCCAGTGGTATAGCACGCCCGGGACGTGCGCAACCGGGCCGCGTTCGCTCAGCCGCAGCGCGAGGTCGTGATCCTGCGCGCCGTCGAAGTCGGACCGGAACCCTCCTGCGGCCACCACCTCCGAACGACGGGCGACGAGGAAGTGGGTGATGTAGTTCTGGCTGCGAAGCCGTTCGGGCGAGAAGTCGGGCTTGTAGAACGGGTCGAAGCGACGGCCCGTGGCGGTCAGGATGTCGTGGTCGCTGTATGCCATCACCGCGTCGGGTTGCTCCGTGAACGCAGCCACCATGCGTTCCAACGCCGTCGGCTCCAGCAGGTCGTCGTGGTCCACCAACGCCACGAGCTCCCCACGCGCGGCGGCGAGTGCGTCTGCGCTGGCGGCAACGATGCCACCGTTCTGCGCTCGGGTGATCACCACTCGTCGGCGATCGTCCGCTGCGGCTCGTCGCAGGATGTCGGCGACGTGTGGCGAGGCTGAGCGGTCGTCGACGAGGATGTGCTCGAAGTCAGCGTACGTCTGCTGGGCGACGGATTGCAGCACCTGCCGCAGGAGATGCGGGGGTGTGTCGTACACCGCCGTCAAGACCGACACTCGTGGAATGGCCGGCACCGACCGGCTCGCCTTGCGCGCGACTGCTCGTCCTCGCATCCGGTCGCGTCGGACGTTCAATCCTCGCCGGATGATCGCTCGCCGGGGCGCCAGCACGTCCTGCTGTGCGCGGGCGAGCTCGGTACGAAGGAGCACGAGGTGGCCGAGCTCCTCACCCAGCGCGGCTTCGACGTCGCGAGGCGAATGGAGGGCCTCACGGGCGGGTTCGTGCACGGGCGGGGCGAGTGGTGATCGCGGCGACCCCGCGAGAAGTCGACGGCTGATGCGTCGCAGCAGCGCGACCCGACCCCGCCACGGCATCAGGCGGACGAGTTGCCGCCTGCGAGCGACCGCGACCGCACGGTCGAGGCGGGTTCGCTCGGCGGCGATGAGCGGGTCGTTCGGCTTCCCCGACGTCGAGGACGGGGCCTCGGCATCTGCGTGCAACTCGTAGTCGATCCGGCCGAGCTCACGGAGCATCGAATCGTGACGATCGACGAGCCCCCGGGCGCGGGTCCGCAATCCCTCCAGCTCGCTCATCGGCGGGCGCGCAGCCCGGCGACCCATGCACTCGGGCTGAAGATGTCGGCCAGCAACGATCGCAATGCCATCCGACGGCTGACCGCATGAGGGATCGATTCCGCGATCGCTCGGGCCTCGGCCCGGCTCGCGAGCAGCTCCGTGCGCAAGCTGGCGATCTCCGCCTCGGCCGTGTGGAGCCGGGCTGCCAGATCGGCGCCACCCTCGTGCTCGGTTGACTCGACGGCCGGCATCTCCCCCACCATACCGGCCGGTCACGGCTAGCCTCTGCGCAGTGCCGCGAACGCTGCTGACCCCCCTGCGTGCCAGCCTGATCGGCGTGATCGGCATCATCACGTGCTGGTCACTTGCGACACCGCGTTACGCCGGGCCCGACGAGCCGAGCCATGCGGTCGCATCGGCAGCGCTCGTTCGCGGTGATCGCACCGGTCCGGGCGCCGGATTCGTCTACGACTCCGCACTCTTCGTGGTGCCAGCGATGGTGGGCGATCCGAATCCTGGGTGCTTCGCGTTGCAACCCGACATTCCGGCGCGGTGTGCGGGCAGTCCGATCGACAGCACCGCGATGACGACCCGCGACTCCACCGCGTACGTCTATCCAATCTGGGGCCAACTACTCCCCGGACTGGCGTCGTTCATACCGACGAGCCAGTGGTACCTCTACCTCGCTCGCTCGTTCAACGCGTCCCTGGCCGCGGCTCTGGTCGTCGCCGCAATTCGTCGTTGCCGGCAGCGCTCGAGCACCTGGCTTCTCACCGGCCTGTTCGTCGGCGTCACCCCAATCGCGTGGTTCTCCATCTCCGTGGTCAACCCTTCGGCGCTGTCGATCGCAGGCGGTGCCGCGCTGTGGGCTTCGATCCTGACCCCTCCGCGCAGGGGCCAGAACGTCCTCCTCGCGGCCTCGTGGCTTGCACTCGCACTTCCACGTCGCGACGGTCCATTGTGGGCGACGCTCGTCGTCACGTTTGCGTGCATCGCCAGCCAGCAAGGCCCGAGAAATCTCTGGCGGCAACTTGGCAAGCCGAGCAGGACCTTCCTTCTGGGGTCGCTGCCGGTTTCGCTGATCCCGATGTACGTGAATGGCTACGATCGAATGACCGCGCTGATAGCACTCGTGCCGCTCGCGATCCCGGTCGGAGAGGTCACCATTAAGTCGTCGTTAGCACGACGAATCGGTCGCTCCCACATGAAGGTACGGGTAGGTCTCGTGCTTGCCGCACCGTTCGCCGCGTTGCTCGCGGCCAACGTGATTCGTCCCGGCGGCGCGAACTTCTCGCTGACGGTCAACATCATCTCGGACACCGGCCAACATCTTCGCCAGATCGTGGGTCTGCTGGGTTGGGTGGACACCCCGCCACCAGAATTCGCGGTGCTGTTGTGGTGGGCGACGCTGGGCGGAGTCGCCGTATTGGCGTTGTTGGCCACACCGCGTGCGGCCGCCGTCGGCGCGGCGGCATTCGCCACCGAACTCGTCACGTCATGGGTGGTCCGGCTCGGCTTGGGTTACGCCACCGGTGCCGGCTGGCAGGGACGGTACTCGATGCCCTTCTTCGTCGGCGTACCTATGTTGCTGGCCGCGGGAATCGCGATCGAACCCGCGAGAGAACCTCGTATGGCGGTCGCAATCCGTGGATCCGTCTGGGTGGTGTGGAACGCAGCGTTCTACGCAGCAATGCGACGCTGGGGGGCGGGCGTGTCGGGGAACCCGTACCCGTGGCACTGGGAGCTGTGGGGCAGTCCTGGCCACCCGGCCATCTACATCGTGTTGCATGGGCTCGCGAGTGGGTGGCTCCTGTGGGGCAGCGACCGGGCGGCTGCGACCGGTATCCTCGACGGATCATGACCACGACCGGAGGGCCATCGGCGGAGCTTCGCATCATTTCGGCCCGGCGCAGCATCCCCGCCCACCTTCGGGA
>JAYVMH010000025.1:0-10116 GCA_043759015.1 Actinomycetota bacterium | reverse complement strand
ACGGGTCGGCGTACACCGGGTTCAGGTCGCCAATGGCACGGGCGAACATCATGATGTGGGTGGCTTCCACCGGGAAGCGTTCGACGGCCATTGGACTCCCCCGCGGCGATCAGCCGGTGCGACGCGCGCACCGCGCCCGTCGATCCTGACCGTACCTGACACGTATGTCAGAATGCGAGCCGCAGCGAACGAGCATCGGTCGGATCGGCCGACGGGCAACGGGGGAACAGGTGTCGAAGCCACTCGAAGGGGTCCGCGTTCTCGAGGTCGCGGCATGGACGTTCGTCCCTGCCGGCGGGGCGATCCTCGCCGACCTCGGGGCCGAGGTCATCAAGGTCGAGCCACCGAGCGGCGATCCCCAGCGGGCGTTGAAGAACCTTCTGAACCTCGACAAGAACGGACCGAACCCGTTCAACGAGGTGCCGAACCGCGGCAAGCGCAGCATCACGATCGACCTCACCAAGCCCGAGGGCCACGCCGCGATCCTGAAGATCGCGTCGATCAGCGACGTGTTCCTCACCAGCTACCTGCCCGAGGTGCGCCAGAAGCTCGGTCTCGACGTAGAGCACGTGCGCGCCGCCAACCCGAAGATCATCTACGCCCGCGGCTCCGGTTGGGGCAGCAAGGGCCCGATGAAGGACACCGGCGGCTACGACCTCGCTGCCGGCTGGGCGACGTCCGGCCTCGCCCAGCGGCTGCTCGACTCGATTGGCGACGACGCTCCGCCGCCGCAACCGCCGGCGTTCTACGACCTGCAGGGCGGCAACACCCTCGCCGGTGCGATCTCGATGGCGCTGTTCAAGCGTGAGCGCACAGGCGAGCCGTCGATCGTCGACGTCTCGCTCATGAACGTCGGCATGTGGTCGATGTGCCCCGACCTCGTCTCCGCGCCGTGGGCGCCGCCGATGATCCCGAAGCGGGCGACGCCCGGCAACCCGCTCACCAACTGGTACAAGACCTCCGACGGGCGCTGGATCTACCTCGTGCTGCTGCAGGCCGACCGCTTCTGGGGAGAGCTCTGCCGGGTCATGCAGCGGCCGGAGCTCGAGCACGACGAGCGCTTCGCCAACATGGGCGTGCGCTTCCAGAACAGGGAGGAGTGCGTTCGCACCCTCGACGAGATCTTCGGTGCTGCCGACCTGGCGGAGTGGCGCCGCCGCCTCGCCGACTTCAGCGGCGTGTGGGCCCCGGTGCTCGACGTGAAGGAGGTGCACCAGCACCCGCAGATCGAGCCGAACGGCTACCTGCCAAAGCTCACCGACAACGACGGGGTGGAGTTCCGCATCGTCGCCTCGCCGATGTCGTTCGACGACGAGCCGACGGTGCCCCAGGGTCCGGCGCCCGAGCTCGGCCAGGACACCGAGGTGGTGCTCATGGAGGCCGGGCTCGACTGGGACGAGATCAGCGCGATCCGCGACGCGGGCGCCCTCGGCTGAGGGGCCTGACGGCTCCGGGCTACGAGAGAGCAGACACGCCGCTCGCCTCGTTCGCCGGCAGCTCCGACGTCGCCAGCACCGACGTCGACGGCACCGACGTCGACGGCTCGGCGGCGCGCACGAGCCACGTCACGAACACCAGCGAGGCGGCGCCGATCAGCATCGTGACGCGCTCGCCGATCGCGTCGGCGAGCACCCCGGACAGCAGGGATCCGAAGACGACGCCGCCGCTGAGCACGACGAACCACACGGCGACGAGTCGGCCCCGGAACGCCGGGCTGGCCAGCAGCTGGGTGAGCGACAGGGTCGACACGATGCTCCCCATGAACCCGATGCCGGCGGGGAACACGGCCACCAGCACGACGGCCGGCACCGGCACCGCCATCGCCGCCAGCGACACGGCCATGAGCGCGGAGGCGTTGCGCAGCAGGCGGAAGCTCGGGGCTCCGAACCGGCTGGCGAGGAACAGCGACGCGATGAGCGCGCCGACGCCCCGCACGGTCGTGAGCGCGGCGAACAGGCCGGAGCCACCGCCAAGGTCCCTGGCGAGGATCGGCAGCAGCACGTCGACGCGGTACGCGAGCAACGACCCGACGGCGAGGGTGGACAGCAGCAGGCGGATATCGGCCCGCGTGCGCAGGTGCGCGAAGCCGGCGCGCACCGAGGTGTCGACGCCGACGGGTCGGGGCCGCACGATGAGCGTCGACGGGCGGATCATCGCGATGGCGCCGAGCAGCACCGCGTAGCTCGCAGCGTTCACGGCGAAGCACCAGGCGATGCCGACCGTTCGGATGAGCACCGCTCCCACCGCCGGACCGACGACCAGTCCGAGTTGGACGAGGGCGCTGTTCGTGGCGATCGCGTTGGGCAGTTCCTCGTCGCCGACCAGCTCGTTCAGCAGCGTCTGGCGTACCGGACGGTCGAGCGCGCCGCCCACGCCGTTCCAGAGGGCGAGCGCCACGAGCGACCACATCGACTCGGCGTGGAGCGACACGAGCACGGCGAGTGCCAGCGCCTGGGCGCCGAGTAGCGCCTGCAGCACGATCACGGTGCGACGCGCGTCGAAGCGGTCGGCCACTGCTCCGGCCCACGCCCCGAACAGCAGTGACGGTACGAACATCGCTGCGCTGACGATGCCGACGTCGGTGCCGCTCCCCGTGCGTTGGAGAACGAGCCAGGCGAGCGCGACGTTCTGCAGCCACGTGCCGGCGATCGACGCCAGCTGCCCGACCGCGTAGTACCGGAAGTTGACGTGGCGGAACGCCGGGAACCGAGTGTCGGCCACGCCGGACACGGTTCCCTACCGGTCGCTGGTCAGCAGCATGCAGCCGCCGAGCGGGCCGCCACCCGCACCGACCACAGCGACCTCAGCCCCCTGCACCTGACGGCCGACCGCCTCACCGCGGAGCTGGGCACACGCCTCGTAGAGGTACCCGTAGCCGTGCAGCCGGCCGCCCGACAGCTGGCCGCCGTTCGTGTTCAGCGGCACCTGGCCACCAAGCCCGATGCGGCGCTCGCCTTCTTCGAGCCAGGGCCCGGCCTCGCCCTTCGGGAAGAAGCCGAGCGCCTCGAGCCAGGTGACGGTGAGGAAGGAGAAGCCGTCGTACAACTGAATCGTGTCGACGTCGTCGACCGTAAGGTCGGTGCGCGCCCACATCATCTTCGTGCAGTCGTGGGCCGCCGTCTCGGTGAGGTCGGCCCTCTGGTCCCAGCTGTTGCGTCCGGTGAGCGCGGAGCCGATGGCCTCGATCCTGACCACCTGCTTGAGGTCGGGCGCGGCGTCGGCACGAGAGACGACGACGGCGCACGAGCCGTCGCACGGGATGTCGCAGTCGAACAGGCCGAGCGGGTACGACACGATGCGGGCGTTCAGGTAGTCGTCGAGCGTGAGCGGATCGCGGAAGATCGCCTTGTCGTACAGGGCCGCGTGCCGGCGCTGGTTCAGCGGGATCTGGCCGAGCTGGGCCCGCGTCATGCCGAACTCGTGCATGTAGCGCTGGGCATAGGTACCGACCCAGTTGGCGGCAGACACGGCGTGGAACGGGACCATCCACTGCATCGAACCGCCGACACGGACGCCCCCCGATCCGACGACGCTCGCCCGCCGCTCCGCGGTCTGGGCGCTCGACTCGGTGACCGTGCGGAAGACGAGCACGTGGTTGGCGAGACCGGCGCACACGGCGGCGACGGCGTTGAAGACCGCACCCAGCTGCGCCGGCACCTCGCCGCCACCCGAGAACCAGTTGAGCTTCAGGCGCAGCGCGTCCTGCACGTCGTTGATGCCGCACGGCGACATGCCCGGCGACGCGTCCGTCAGCCCGGGGTACGTGGCGAGCCCGTCGATGTCGTCGCGCGACAGACCGGCGTCGGCGATCGCCTGCATCGCCGACTCGACGGTGAGCGACAGGCCGGTGCGCCCGAGCTTGCGGCCGACCGCCGAGCGACCGATTCCCGAGATGACCGCGTCGCGCTCACCGATGCGCTGGCCGATGTAGCGGCTCGGGCTCACGCGACGACCTCCGAACCGACCGGGCGGAACAAGGGCAGGTAGACGTCCTCGACCTGGAGGAACGTGACCTCGACGGCCTGATCGACGGTCACCGCCTCCGGGGCGACGTCGACGAGCCGCGTAGTGAGCTGCACGCCCGGGGCGTCGTCGAGCCGAACGACGGCGACCACGTAGGGCACCTTCATGTCCGGCGCCCACGGCTGCACGTTGACGCTGAACCCCTGCACGGTCGCCCTGCCTGACACGACCTCCGCGCCGACGTCGATCGAAAGGCACTCCGGGCAGACCGGGGCCGGCGGGTGGAACCAGGCTCGACACGAGCGGCACCGATGGATGTGGAGCTCGCCGTCCACGCCGCCCTGCCAGAAGGCGGCCGTGTCCTCGGTGACCAATGGCAACGGCTGGAAGCTCACGGACGGTCTCCTTGCTCAGCGGGCGACGGCCCGGCGGCGCCCCGCGCGTCGACGTTCCAGTTTGACACGAGCGTCAGAAGTTCCCGCGGTCGACCCTCGTCGCCACTAGCCTGCACCCGGTCGGAAGGCGCGCGCCCACAGGCGCGGCATGGACGGGAACCTGGTGAGCGAGGCATTCACACGACGGGCCAGCTACGGGCCGAGCAGTCCGACGGTGGGGACGCGCGGCGCCAAGACACGCCAGCAGATCGTCGAAGCCGCGTTGCGATCCTTCACCGAGAAGGGCTTCCACACGACGGCGGTCGAGGACATCGCCACGCTCGCCGACACGTCCCGGGCCACGCTGTACCAGTACTTCGAGAGCAAAGAAGCGATCTTCATCGAGCTAATGCACGAGTCGGGCGGGGCGCTCGTGCGCGTGACACGTCGCCTCGGACCGCTCGGACCGACGGCAGATGGGTACGACAACCTGCACTGGTGGCTCGGCGAGTGGGCGTGGGTGTTCGATCGCTACTCGGCGATCTTCATCGAATGGGCCAACGTGAACTCGCCGAACGCGCCCTTGCGGCGCAAACTCGAGCAGTTCGTCGACTTCCACGTCGAGCAGTTCGGCAAAGCGCTTCTCGCCGCCGGCTTCCCGCCCGAGACCTCGACGGCCTCGTCGATCCTCGTCCTCGCGCTCGTGAGCCGGTTCAACTACATCCGCCACGTGTACCGCCCAGGACTCACCGAGACGCAGATGCTCGACAGCCTGACGACGGCGCTCCAGCTCCACCTGTTCCCCGGGACACCGGACAGCGAGCTCGCCGCCGGCCCGCGCAGCGCAGACCGCCCGAGCGCACTCCGGCGCGACCTGCCGCCGATGCCCGACATCGGTCCGCTCGCCAGCCTTCCTCCACGCCACTCGATCGTCGCGCCGACCCCGTTCGCCGGGTTGAGCCCGCAGGCGACGCGCACCGTTCGCCACCTGATGGACGGCGCCGCGCGCGTCTTCGCCGACAACGGCTACGACGCCACGAGCATCGACCAGATCGTCTCGGAGGCCGGTCTCGCGCGCGGCACCTTCTACCGGTACTTCGCCGACAAGCTGGCGATCATCATCGCGTTGTCCGCCGAGGCGGCGGCGATCATGGCGCCGATGTTCGTGCAGTTCGACATGGTCGCCGGCGATGGTGCGGCGCTGCGCCACTGGCTCGGGCGGTTCCTTGACGCGCAGCACCGCTACGCAGGGGTCCTGCGCGCCTGGACCGAGGGCTTCCCGATCGAGCCGGCCCTGCTCGCCCCCGCCGCCGATGTCGTCGACGCCATCGGTCAGGCCATCCGCGCTACGTTCGGGCCGCGTCGGCCATACCCGCTCGATCGCCGGGCGGCCGGCATGCTGTTCGCCGGTCTCGTGGAGCAGTTCCCGAACGAGGGCAAGGGCAGCCACTACGAGCTCGACCGCGAACAGGTGATCGAGACACAAGCGCTGTTCGTCGAACGCGTGTTGCTGCCGCGAGCCTGAGCTGCGCCCGCCATCGTCGCTCATCCGGTGATGTCGCGCGGCTTCATGCCCTGCTCGGCGAGCCGTTGACGCAACGCCGATGCGTCCGACGTCTTCTCCAGGATCGACATCACGTCGGCCGACATCTGCAGGTGCTGCCGCATCCCCATCTGCTCCCAGGCGCGGATGAGCAACGACTTGGTGCCCATCAGCGTCGAGAGCGGCGCCCGCGCGATGTTGGCGGCCATCGCCTCCACCGTCGCTTCCAGGTCGGCGGGCGGCACGACCTGGTTGACGAGCCCGTACCGCTCGGCCTCGGCGGCGGAGAGCGTGCGCGCCGTGTAGAGGTACTCGGCGGCCCGCTTGCGGTTCATGAACGTCCACGGCTCGACCATCGTCTCGCCACCGGGGAACCCGAGCCCCTGCACGAGCGGCATCTGGAAGTAGGCGTCCTCTGACGCGATCGTGATGTCGGGGAGGTACGCCCAGTACGTGCCGCCACCGATGCAGTACCCGTGAACCTGGGCGATCATCGGCTTGGGGAACTCGAAGAACCGCAGCGTCGGCCAAAGGAACAGGTCGCGGCTGCCCAGCCAGTTGGAGCCGATGGCGTCGTTCGAGCGCACGAACTCGGGGTAGGAGTCGGGCCCGGCGATCACGTGACCCGAGCAGAAGCCCTTGCCGTTCGCCTTCAGAACGACGACCTTGATCGCCGCATCGTGCTCGGCGAGCTCGAGGCACTCCGTGACCTGCCACACCATCTCGGACGACTGGGCGTTCGCCTTCTCCGGCCAGTTCAGGACGATGCGCGCGATCGCCCCGTCGGTCTCGTACAGGACCTTGCCCAGATCGCGTGATTCCACGTTGCCCCCGACGTGCTCGACTTGACGGATGTGTCAGATCGTCGGCAGGGTAGCGTACCGATTCGAGGAGGGGCCATGGCCGCTGCACCACCGCCGCCACTTGTGGATGACCCGCTGACGGCGTTCTTCTGGGACGGCGCGCGCCGCGGCGAACTGTGGATCCAGCGGTGTCGAGCCTGCGGCACCTACATCCACCTCCCCCGTCCCGTGTGCCGAGTGTGCCGGTCGTTCGACCTCGCCGGCGAGCGGGTGTCGGGGCGCGGCACGCTGTACAGCTGGACGCAGACGTTCAAGGCCTTTCACCCGTTCTTCGTCGATCGTGTGCCCTACGTGCTCGCCACCGTTGCACTCGTCGAGCAACCCGGTCTGCACCTCGTGACGAACCTCGTCGGCATCGATGCCGATCGCGTCGCCGCGGACGCCACGCTCGACATGGAGGTCGAGGTGGCGTTCGACGAGGTCGCGCCCGGCTACGTGCTGCCCGTGTTCCGCCCGCTCGCCACCACCACGGCTGCCGGAGCAGCCTCGTGACGCGGCTGGTCGCCATCGTCGGCGTCGGGTACTCCGACGTCGGGCGCAACACCGGACGCAGCGAGCGTCACCACGCCGCCCAGGCCGCCGTGCGGGCCCTCGACGACGCCGGCCTCACGGCGGCGGACATCGACGGTGCGTCGACCTGGGGTGGCGACGCCGTCGACTTCGCCTGGATGCTCGGGTTCGACCGATTGCAGTGGAGCCTCAACGTCGGCACCTCGCCGGCCTTCATCACACCCGCGTACCACGCCGCCATGGCGATCGCCCACGGCCACGCCGAGACGGTGATGGCGTTCCGCATCATGATGCAGCAGCCTCCCAGCGCCGCCCTGGCCGCCGGGTCGGCCATGCTCGGCACGCCCAGCGCCGTCGACACGCAGTTCCAGTACCCGTTCGGCGAGTTCTCCCCGACCCAGTGGGCCGGCCTGCTGATGAACCGGTACCTGCACGAGACCGGTGCCACCGAGGATGCCTTTGCCCGCTTCGCCGAGGTGCAGCGCGGCTACGCCCTGATGAACCCCGACGCACTGCAGAAGACGCCGCTCACCGCCGACGACTACCTGGCACTGCCCTACATCACGCGACCGCTGCGAATCCTCGACTGCGACTACCCGTGCGACTCCGGTTCGGCGGTGATCTTCACCACCGAGGAGCGGGCGCGCGACCTGAGGAAGCCGGTCGTGCTCGTCGACGCATCGGCCCTCTCGGCGGTCCACGACATGAACTTCGCGGTCATGCCCGACATGGTGCGCACGTCACCGGCCCACTGCGGCGAACTGCTCTGGTCGCGCACCGATCTCACACCCGGGGACGTCGACACTGCGCACCTGTACGACGGGTTCAGCATCATCACGTTCCAGTGGCTCGAAGCACTCGGCCTGTGCCCGCCGGGCGGCGCCGCCGACTTCGTGCTGTCCGGCGGCACTGGGCTCGGCGGCAAGGTCCCGACCAACACCGACGGCGGGGCGATCAACGTCGGTCGCCGCCACGGTGCCAACTTCTGCATCGAAGCGGTGCGCCAGCTGCGCGGGGAGTGCGGCGAACGTCAGGTGAAGGGCGCCGAGGTCGGCGTGTGGGCGAACGCCGTCGGTCCGTTCTCCGGTGCGATGCTCCTCACCAAGGGCTGACAGCCGCTCAGCGCAGCGGGCCGTGCCTGGCCGCTGCCTCGTAGCGCGCGAGGAACTCGTCGGCCAGCTCGACGAGATCGAGCACGCGACGATCGAGGTGGGCGAAGTCCACGTCGACGTTCGCCATCTCGGCCCGCTCGTAGCGCCGTTTCACGCCCTCGGCCAGCACCGCCATGCGCCAGTGCTGGAACCCGCGGTAGTAGTCGATCGCACCGACGTCGAAGCCGGTGCGCCCGGCGTACGCCGCGAGCACGTCGGCCCGCGAGCCGAGCTCGCCGGTGACCGTGGGCGGCACCTCCATGAACACCTGCGGCGTCGGGTCCTTCGGCTCGTACCAGTTGTTGAGCAGGAACCCGAGGTCGGCGAGCACGTCGCCGACGGTCCAGAGCTCCCAGTCGAGCACGGCGACGAGCGTGCCGTCGGGCGCGAGCATCACGTTGCCGATGCGGTAGTCGCCGTGCACGATGCCGGTGTGGCGCTGCGGCGGTGCCATCGCCGACAGCCGGGCGCCGAGCGCGGCCATCGCCGGGAGATCTCGGGTGGCGTTGCGCGTCCACATCTCGGCGAAGCGACTGAGCTGGCGGGCCAGGAAGCCGGTGCCGGAGCGCACGGCGTCGGCCAGGCCGACGGCAACCGCATCGACGGCATGTAGATCGGCCAGCACGTCGACGACCTGTCGACCGGCGCGTCCGCGGGCTGGCGCGCCATCGAGCGCGCCAGCGGCGTCGACGTTGTCGGCGACCACACCGTCGACGCGCGACATCACGTAGAACGCGCTGTCGTTCACGTCGTCGTCCTCGCACAGAGCGAGCGCGCGAGCGACCGGGACGGGCGAGCCGGCCAGCGCGGCGATCACCCGGTGCTCGCGCACCATGTCGTGGGCGCCGCCGGCCGCCGGACCGGTCGGGCCACGCCGTACCACGAACCGGTGACCGGCAGCGTCGGTGGCGCGCCGTACGTCAGGTTGGAGTGCCCACCGGCGATGAGCGAGAACTCGACCGGGCCGACGGCGCCCTCCACGTTGGCAACGAGCCACGCACCGACTGCCCCCTCGTCGAGCCCGGGAGCGAGCCCATTCAATCGTCCAGCCCGGCCGGAACTCCATCGCGCAGCAGGTCGTGGTACTCGAGGTGGCCGGCCGCTGTCCGACCGTCGTCGAACACCCAGTCGGCGGGCTGCTTCACGATGCGCAGCGTCGCCTCGCCGCCGCTGGCGTCGGGTTGGCGGTGGCGCAGCGGAAGCCGGTTCTGTGGCGTGCCGGTCGCTCGCCACTCGAGCGGGCCGGCGCGCACCACGACCTCGGTGTGCAGCAGCTCGTAGCGCGGCGCACCGGCGTAGCGGTTCATCATGTCGAAGCCGTCGACGACGTGGAACTCGCGGTCCGCCCAGACGAAGCCGCTCCCGGTCTGCTTCGTCGGACCGACGGCGCGCACAAGCATGAAGCCGTTGTCGTCGTCGATGCCGCAGATCAGCCACCGCAGGTAGATCTTGGCGTGCCAGTTGCGCGGTCCCCACGAGTGGTCCTTGCCGCCGCGACCGTCGACCGTGAACGTACGGTGGCCCGCCCCGTCCAACCCGTCGAGCGAGATCGTTCCCCGCACGTGGGCGAGATGCTGGTAGTGAAAGTCGGCCTGGCCGGGCAGGAAGATCAGGTGGTGCTGGTCCTGGTCCTGCCCCATGGTGGCGCCGAGGCCTTCTGTGCTGCACGTGAGCTCGATGTCGGCCCGCACCTTCGGCGCGTCGGCGAAGGC
>JAYVMH010000024.1:0-4596 GCA_043759015.1 Actinomycetota bacterium | reverse complement strand
GCTGCACACCGTCGACACGGGCAGCGATGCGTTCTCGTTCCTCGAGCCAACCTCCGATCGCATCGCCGACGGCGAGAGCGCGCTGGCGCGCTACATCGCCCATCTCGTCACCTGGTACGAGTGGTGCCGGCCGGTCGTGCGCTACGGCGTCGACACCATCGAGGCGGCGCTGCGGTACCTCACCAGCGAGGTCCAGGACGACGACCGCCGGAGCATCGTGTGGGGCGACGCCCGCGTGGGCAACATCGTCTTCGCCGACGACCTGTCCGTCGCCGCGCTGCTCGACTGGGAGGGTGCCAGCCTCGGCCCGCCCGAGATCGACGTGGCCTGGTGGACGATGTTCGACGAGTTCCTGTGCGAGGCCCAGGACTTCGCCCGCCTACCCGGCGTGCACGATCGGGCAGGCACCTTCGCCCGCTACGAGGAGCTCGCCGGTACGCCGCTCCGCGACATCGGCTACCACCAGGTCCTCGTCGGGTTCACGTTCGCGCTGATCAACAGCCGATTGGCCGACCTGCTCATCTCGACGGGCAAGGTGCCCGAAGCGACGGGTGCCGAGTTCGTCACCCGTGTCACCGACATCACCCGGCGTGCGCTGGACCAGGCGAACGGCTGACGCCGCCTGCTCCGCGCCGGCTGAGCGCCTTTCTGAGATCGGCCTGAAACCCGGACATCAGCCAACCGTCGATCAGTGCGCGGCGCGCAGGGCGCGGCGCATCCGGGCGAAGTGATCGACCCGCCAACCGTCCTGGTCCTCGCCCCAGCCGATCCTGCCGTCGTACTCCCAGCGCATCGACGCGTTCGACCCGGCTCCGTGCTCGCACATGTGGCTGAGGGCCACACCTTCAGCCTGCATCGTGCGGCCGGCCCGATCGACGAGCTCGACCTCCATGTGGCTGCTCCAGCCGGTCTGAGGGTCTCGGTAGTTCTTCATCCGGCTCCGGGTCTTGTCGAGACGGGTGAACTCGCCGTCCTTCAGGAGCCAGCCCATGTTCAGCGGGGACCAGCCGTCGGCCGAGGCGTCCTGGGGGCGGACGAAACTGAGGAAACCGGTGTCGCAGCCGGCGTCGTCCCACGAGTGCCCGAAGATGTACTGGATGCGGCCGCGTCCACGCTCGCGCTCGATCTCGCGCCAGCGCGCTCCTCCGGCGTGCAGCACCCGTATGCCGGTGTCGGTCCTCGGCTGCAGACCGTGCGAGTGGTGTCGGCTCCGCGGTCCCCACGTGCGGTCGCGCACCGAGTAGCAGTCGAGCGGGATGCGCTCGCCGTCGAGCACGAGCTCGCCGGTGAGGTGGCCGAGCTGGTCGAGGTGCGGGTTGTGCAGCGCCGGCGCCTCGCCCGGGGTGAAGCGGTGGGGCGGGTGCACGCTGCTGTGCTCGAACTCGACCGAGAAGCGGGCTTCGGGGTCGGCATAGGCCACGTGGTAGTCCATCAGCGGATTGACCATCTTCACGCTGAACCCGCCACCGGGGAAGGTGAGGTCGCGCAGGTCGACCCCAGCGTCGATCGGCACGTCCGCCACGTTGCGGAAGTACGCCAACTGACCGAGGTTGGCGCCGCTCGGGTCCCACACGAAGACGCGCCAGGTCACGGTGCCCTGGTTGGTGTGGCGACCGGCGTGCAGCCATCCCCCGAGGCGGCGTTCGGGCACCGAGAACGACCACCACGTCGTCTCGAACCACAGTGGATCGTCGACGGTCGGCACGTGGTACGAATCGTCCTCAGGTACGAACGGCGTATCCTCGCCGACCCCTGCGTCGGCCGGTACGTCGAGGGTCGTTGGCTCGGTCGTCATGTCGCTGATCCTTCGTCGGGCAGGCGGTACACGGCCACCGCGGTGTCGTGGAACAGGGCGGCACGCCCGGGCGGCGACAGGTCGGCCGTCACGATATCGAACGCCCGCCAGAGGGTGCCGTAATCGATCGATGCCCGATCGACCGGGAAGTTGCTCTCGAACAGGCAGCGCTCGACGCCGAACAGGTCGATGCACAACCGGATCGGGTCGCGCCAGGCGGCAGCCACCTCGTCAGCGGTCGGCGTCGTCGACCGCTTGTGCCACTCGAGGCCGTAGATCGGCATCCCGATCGCCCCGAGCTTGACCACCACGTTGGGGCAGGCGGCAACCTCGACGATCAGCTCGCGCCAACGCGCGAGCGTGGCGATGCGGTCGGTGTAGGGCCCCATCACGATCGGTCCGCCGAAGTGGTTGAGCACGATCGTGGCGTCGGGGAACGCCCTGGCGAGATCGACGAGCTCGGTCAGCTGGGGGAAGTAGAGCCAGGCGTCGAACGACAGGCCGCGCCGGGCCAGTGCGGCGATGCCACGCCGGAAGTCCGGGTCGAGCAGCAGCGACGGTCCGGGGTCGGGTTCGCCCGCCCGGATGAGGGGACTGGCGTCCCAGGTGGCGCGCTGACGGATGCCCCGGAACCGGCCCTGCCCGGCGGCGACGTGGGCGTCGAGCGCCTCCTCGGTGAGCGCGCCGAGGCGCAGGTCCGTCGCGCCGACGATGCCCTGGGTGAGCGCGGCGTCGGTGTTCGCCGCGACCCACTCGGTCTCGCCGACCGATCGCAGGTGCTCGGGGCCCGCCTCGTGGTACCAGGCGCCGCACTCGACGAACACGGTGCGCGTCACGTGCGGCACGGTGGCGATGTCGGCGAGCAGGTCGTCGACGACGTAGGGCCAACCGGTCCGAAGCCACAGGTGATGGTGGGCGTCGCAGATGCGCTCGGGGAGCGTCACGGGCTCACCGGTTCTGCCATCGCACCGGCTGGCGCGACAGGAAGCTGCGCATGGCGAGCTTCGAGTCCTCGGTCATGCCGGTCATGATCTGGTTGCGGTTCTCCAGATCGATCCCGGCGCGCAAGCTCGGGTTCTCGAGGTTCGCCCACAGCACCTCCTTGGTCATCCACACGCCGAACGGGCTGTTGGCGGCGATCTCGGCGGCGACGGCCAGACACGTGTCCATCAGCTCGGCGTCGGGCACGGCGCGGCTGACGATGCCGAGCCGTTCCACCTCGGCGGCATCGATCACCCGGCCGGTGAGGATCAGCTCCCACGCTCGCGACGCACCGATGAGACGCGGGAGGGTCCAGCTGATGCCCATGTCGCAGCCCGAGATGCCGAGTCGGACGAAGGCCGTGCCGAACTTCGCGCTGTCGGCGCAGTAGCGGATGTCGCACGCGCAGGCCCACGCGAACCCGCCACCGGCGGCGGCGCCGTTGATCGCGGCGATCACCGGTTGGCGCACGGCTCTCAGGTGGTGGACGACTTCGGCGATGTGCTGCTGCACGGCGAGCCCCCGCTGCGGTCCGCCGAGGTCCTCGGTGCCGGGCATCGTGCCGAAGCCGTTGAGATCGAGCCCGGCGCAGAACCCCTTCCCGGCGCCGGTGAGGATCACGACGCGGCAGGTGTGGTCGGCGTCGACCGCGTCGAGCGCGGCGTGAACCTCGTCGACGAGCTCGCGGGTGAGCGCGTTGAGGCGGTCCGGCCGGTTCAGCGTCATGCGGGTGACGCCCTCGGCCGGCTGGTCAAGAAGCACGAGCTCACCCATCGCTGTCCACCTCTCGTACCAGGTCGATCATGTGGGCGAGCGTGTCGAGCTTCTCCGCTGGCGTACGGCCCATGGGCTGCAGGCGTAGCGACGTCACGCCTGCGGCACGGTACGCAATGATCCGGTCGCGCACCATCGCGTCGGTGCCGATGAACGACGTGCCGAGCGCCATCGAGTCGGGCACCGCGAGGACTGCCTCGTCGCGCTTGCCGGCCAGCCAGAGCTCCCGCACGCGGCGAGCGTCGTCGGCAAAGCCGATCCGGGAGTACGCGTCGTTGTAGAAGTTGGTGGTGGCTGACCCCATGGCGCTGAGCTGGAACGCGAGCGCCTTCTTGCGACCGTGCAGTGGGCGCTCGACGTCATCGGTGAAGGCCACCGGTCCACCGGCGTCGATCTCGAACCCGTCCAGCGTGCGTCCGGCTGCGGTCGCGCCCGCCCGCAGGTGGTCCACGTAGTAGCGGGACGAGTCGGGCACGAAGCACGTGCCGACCCAGCCGTCGGCGACGGCGCCGGCGAACTCGAGCGCCTTCGGCCCGAGCGTGGCGATGTGGATCGGGATGTCCGGGCGCGGCGGTTGGCCGATGCGCAGAGCCTTGCCCTCGCCGGTGGCGTTCGACCCTGCCGGGAGGGGCAACTGGATCTGGTTGCCGTGGTACTCGATCTTCTCGCCGCTCAACGCCAGGCGGATGACCTCGAACGTCTCCCGCAGACGCTCCAGCGGCCGGCCGTAGGGCTGCCCGTGGAGCCCTTCCACGACCTGTGGTCCGCTGGCGCCGAGGCCGAGCATGAAGCGCCCGTTCGACACGTGGTCGAGCGTCATCGCCGTCATCGCCGTCATCGCGGGAGTGCGGCCGGCCAGTTGCATGATGGCGGTACCGGCCTTGATTTTGGTGGTCTGCGCGAGAATCCACGCGACCGGCGTCACCGCATCCGAGCCATAGGCCTCAGCCGTCCACACCGAATCAAAGCCCAAGCGCTCCGCTTCGAGCACAAGATCAATCGGCAACTGATAGCGCGACCCGGAATAACCCAACATCAAGCCTAGT
>JAYVMH010000023.1:0-10201 GCA_043759015.1 Actinomycetota bacterium | reverse complement strand
ACCACGCGGCGCGAGGGCCGCAGCAAGCTCCACTTCCTCAACCCCGTCCCCATCCAACAGATCTCCGATCGCTGGATCGGCAAGTACGCACAACCCTTTACCCGTGTGCTCGTCGATCTGCAGCCGGACCTCGAGCAGCGCGGCATCGCCTGAGCACCGCCGGAACCGAACAGGAGCCCGAGAAAATGGCTATCACCCGACACCAGTACCGCATCTACATCAAGGCGCCCATCGAGCAGGTGTGGAACGCGATCATCGACCCCGCGTTCACCAAGCGCTACTTCCACGGCACGTCCTTCGACACCCCGCCCGCGGCCGGGCAGCCGTATCGCACCTCGCTCGGCAACGGTGCGCCGGCGGTGGACGGCACGATCGAGGTGCTCGACCCGCCGCACCGCCTGGTGATGACGTGGCACGTGCTCTACGACGCAGCGATGAGCGACGAGCCCGCCAGCCGTGTCGAGTGGAACCTGTCGGCCGCGGCCGAGGGGTTGACGCAGCTGGATCTCGTGCACGGCAACCTGTTCAAGAGCCCGCTCACGTGGTCCAGCGTCCGCATGGGCTGGTTGTGGATCCTCGATGCGATGAAGACGTTGGTCGAAACCGGCGACGAGATGCCGGCGCTGAGCCCGACATCCATGAACGGCGCCATGAACGGCGCCACGAACGGTGACGCGACCGAGGACTCGGCCGAGGACCCGACCGGCGAATGGCATCGGGCTCAGGGCATCGAGTGCAACAACGCGATCTGGGACCTCGTCGACGTCGATCCGAGCACTGCCCGCGACGAAGAGCTGCTCCGCCGGGCCTACGCCTCCGCCTACCACTGGCAGCGAGCCGCCCGGCGCACACCCAACAACGAGGTGCGCGCGCAGTACATGCTCGCCAAGGTGCACCTGCTGATCAGTCAGCCCGAACGTTCGTTGCTCTACGCGAATGGCTGCAAGGACCTGTGCGAGCAGCAAGGGATCACCGACTTCGACCTCGCCTACGCCCGCGAGGCGCGCGCCCGCGCGCTGAAGGCGCTGGGTCGCGAGGGTGAGGCGCAAGTCGAGTGGGCCGCCGCGAAGGCAACTCCCGTCGCCAACGCGGAGGATCTTGCCATCGTCGAGGCCGACCTCGTGGACTTCTAGAGTTCACGCATGAGCATTCCTGTCCCGCTCGACGACCTCGGTGCCACATTGTCGGCGTACCCGTGGGGTTACCTGGTCACCGTCACCGAGGCGATGCGAGCGCACTCGCTGGCGGTGCCCACCGTGTGGCGCGACGGAGCGCTGCACATGTCGGCCGGACGGGGCACCCGCGCCAACATCGTGGCCCGGCCGGGTGTCACGATGGTCTTCCCCCACCCGGCGCCGGGCGAGCACAGCCTCATCGTCGACGGCACCGCGAGTGTGGTCGACGAGTCGGTGGTGTTCGCGCCCGCGACGGCGGTGCTGCACCGCCCCGCACTTCCCGAAGGACCCGACCGAGAAGCCGGTTGACAAGAAGCCGGGTCACCTCACCCGGCGTCGCGAAGGTCCAACCCGAACGCGCGTTGGAACGCGTCGTAGTACTCGTCGTCGGTGGTCACGTCGCCCAGCCGGACCCACTGCTCGTCGGTCATCGCCGCCCGCCCGTCGATCATCTCCTTCGCGCCCCAGCTGACCGCGTAGCGCAGCAGCGGCGTGTCGGTGGTGACGGCGTGATGGATCACCTTGCCGACCTCGAACGGATCGGTGGCGTGGGCGAGCCCGGCGGCGTACATCTGGAACATGCGCCGGTAGTGCGCTTCGTAGGCGCCCGTGTCGTTGGGTGTCTCGACGTTCTTGGCGAAGATGGCACTCTTCGTCACCCCGGGTTCGACGATCACCACCCGCACGCCGAACGGGGCGACCTCCATGGCCAACTGCTCGCTGTAGCCCTCGAGCGCCCACTTCGACGTGACGTACGGGCTCTGGGCGAGTGCCGCGATCTTGCCGACCACCGACGTGATGTTGACGATCGAGCCGCGCCCACGTTCCCGCATTCCCGGCAGCACGGCTTGGACGCAACGGATCGCACCGCACAGGTTCACGTTGATCACGTCGAGGTGCACCGACGGAGGGCACTCCTCGGCGGTCGCGTTGCCGCCGATGCCCGCGTTGTTGACGAGCACGTCGACCGCACCGCCGGTCTCGGCGAGGATGTGCTCGAAACCGGAGCGCACCGACTCGTCCGACGCGACGTCGAGCTCCACGAGCTTCACCTCCACACCCGCATCGGCCGCCATCGCCAGCAACTTGGTCGCCTTGGATTGGCTGCGGACGGTGCCGTACACGAGGTGGCCCTGTGCGGCGAGGTGGATGGCGGTGGCGCGACCGATGCCGCTGTTGGCGCCGGTGACGACGGAAATGGTGGTCATGGGCGGGCATCGTACGGCGTGAGGAACCACCCGTTGATGTCGACGACGAAGTGCGTCGAGGCAGAGCTGTAGAAGCACACGCTCCCGGTCGAACGGTCTACCGGTGCGATCACCGCGTTGGCGACCGTTTGGCGGGCCGAGTAGTTGAGGTTCGATGCCAGCGGTCGCGTGCCGCAGGCGAAGACCGTCACGAAGCCGCGACCGTCGGGTTCGGTGATCGTGACGTTCAACGACAGTGCCGACACCGGCGACGACCCGGGCGACGACCCGGGCGAGGACACGGGCGAGGACACGGGCGAGGTGACGCCGAGTGCAGCGAGATCGGCCACGTTCACCCGCAGCACCGATTCGCGGGCGACCTTCGTGGCAACCCGCGTGTCGAACCACCTGGTGGGCGCGGTGGGCACGAACGCGTGGTTCACCTCGAACCAACCACCGATGTCGGCGAGGAGGTACGTGGTGGCCGAGGCGTAGAAGCACACTCGACCGGTGGCAGCGTCGACAGGCGCGATGACGGAGTTGGCGACGGTCTGCCCCGCTACGAAGTTGATGCTCGACGTGCCCGGCCGCGTTCCGCAGGCGAACGCGGTGACGAAACCGGAACGCTCGGGTGCCACCACGGTGAGGTTGATCACGACCGCCGCCACATGACCCGCCGGCACACGGCCCGGCAGGTCGGTGAACTGCACCGCCAACGTCGAGCCCGACGGCACCTTCGCCGGGTTCCTGTCGCGGATCGACGTGGTGCCCGGCCGTGTGTCGAACACCCGTGCGGGGGCTGTCGGGTGGAACCCGTCCGCAGTGGCAAGCCAGCCGGAGAGATCGACCACGACGTGGGTCGTCACGTTGGAGAACACGCACACCGTTCCCGTTGCCGGGTCCACGGGCACCACGGCCGCGTTGGCGACGATCGAGTCGCGCTCGAAGTTGAGGTTGGACACGAGTGGCCTCGCGCCGCACGGGTAGGCGGACAGGTAGCCGCTCGACTCCGGCTCGACGACGGTGAGGTTCAGCGAGACGGCGTCGACGTTCGAGGCGGGCGTGAGGCCCGCGATGTCGGTGACCTTGATCGCCAGCACCTGACCTCCGGCGAGCTTCGCGTCGGGCGCGGGGCGCAGGTGCCAGTAGCCCGGCCGCGTGTCGACGAGCCGAGTCGGGGTGACCGACCGGAGCACGGCGGTGCGCTCGGTCACGTCGATGGTGATCGGGTCCGCCGTGGCGGACTCGTAGGTGCCGGTGGCGGTCATCGTCGCGCCGATGTGTTCGACTCCGACGTCCGCGGCGGTGAGCGTGAACGCGGCCGTGCCTTCCGCGCCGTTGCCCGACAAGGTCAACGCCGCGGATGTCGGCGAGATGGACGAGCCGACGCTCGTCCCCGACAGCGACGGTGTGACAGCGCCGGGCGGCGAGCCCGCCCGTAGGGCGCGAACCGTCACGGTGACGACCACGGTGTGGAACGCTGTCACCGACGGCCCGCCGCTGAGGGCGATTGTCGCGTGGGGAACGTCGACGACCGGTTCGGTCACGGTGACGGTGCCCGTGGTCGATGCCGCCGCCGCGTAGCGGTCGTCGGCCGCCTTGGTGGCGGTGACGACACAGGTGCCGGCCACGACTGCAGTCAGCGCGGCTCCGGACAGGAGGCACGAATCGGGCCCGGTGGTGACGGCGTAGGTCACGGCGCCGCTTCCGGATCCCCCTGTTGTGGAGAGGGTGATCGTGTCGCCGATGGTGGCCTGGTCCGCGGTGAGTTGGATTGCGAACGGTGCTTGTTCGGCGCGTGTGATGTCGAATGACACGGTCGCCTCGGGCGCGAGTTCGTAGGTGGCGTTGCCGTCCTGGGACGCCTTCAACGAGCAGGTGCCCGCCTTCAGCATCGAGACGCTGAAGGCATCGACCGTGCAGACCTCCATCGTGTCGGACGCCACCGAAACGGTGAGTCCCGACGAGGCTGTTGGTGTGAGGTCGAACGTCGTCGCGGTCCATGCCCGGTCGGCGAGGTCCGCGAACGCGATCGTCTGGGCGATGCGTGTGATGTCGATGTCGAGTGCGGTTGGGTCGGACGTGCCGACGTACGCGCCGTTGCCGGCCACTTCGGCGCCGACGTGCAGTGTGCCGGTGGCGCCGATGGTGATGGTGAACGTCGCGGTCCCGCTGGTGCCACCGGGTGCGATGTCGAATGCGGCCACCGCGGGGAGCACCGTCGCTCCCTGGGTCGCGCCGGAGAGCGATGTCCAGCCCAGCCCGGGTGCGAAGCCGACGATGAGCCCGGTGATCGTGACGGTCACGTCGATCGCGTCGCCGGGGTGCGCAGAGATGGGTCCCGTGACGTTGAGCACCGGTGTTGCGGCGTTGACGGTGATGCCGGTGGTGATGGCCGTGGCCGCGGCGTAACGCTCGTCGGCCGCTTTGGTGGCGGTGACCACACAGGTGCCGGCCGCGACCGCAGTCAGCGTGGCTCCCGACACGAGGCACGAGTCGGGCCCGGTGGTGATCTGGTAGGCGACGGCGCCGGTGCCGCTGCCACCCGCGGTGGAAAGGTTTGCCGTGCCGCCGGGGGAGAGCTCGGTGGCCGTGACCGACGCGGTGAGACCGGCCTGTGCGGCGTGGCCGATGTTGAACGACCGCGGGACCGTGGCGGGCGCGAAGTTGCTGTTGCCCGCCTGCGACGCAGCGAGCGTGCACGTTCCTGCGGCGACCATGGCGACGGTGAACGAGGCGACCGTGCAGATGTCGTTGGTGGTGCTGGCGAGCGACACGGTCAGACCCGACGACGACGTCGGCGCAACGGTGAACGTCGACGCCGACCAGAGCCGGTCGGCCGGCGTCGCGAACGTGATCGTCTGCGGTGCGTCGACCACCTGGAACGTCCGCAGCACCGCGCTGGCCGCGCCGTAGTTGCCGTTCCCGGTCTGCGTCGCGTTCAGCGCGCACGTACCCCCCTTGACGAGCGTCACCGTGTGCCCCGCCACCGTGCACACCGAGGGCGAGACCGACGCCACGGCAACCATCAACCCGGATGTGCTCGTCGGATTGACGTCGAACGAGCCCACGGAATACGGGTGGTCGGTTGGCGCGGCGAATGTGATCGTCTGCGACGCCTTCCCAACCGTCACAGACGCCGAAGTTCCACTGGCGGTAAACGTGGCGGTTCCCAAATAGTCTGCGCGATACGTGTACCTTGCGGCCGGCAGCGACTCGTTTTGGAGCATCGCCGTTCCGTTTGAGACGGTGACGCTTCTGATGAGGACAGAGTCTCGGTAGAACGTCACACTTCCTGAGTTGACCAGGACACTTGAGGAGACAGTGGCCGTAACGGAGAACGTGTTCGGCCAGATCGGGCTCGATGGCGAGAACGAAATGGTTGTCGTGGTTGGACCGAATGGCGACACGAGGTTGCTCGAATCGGACCACGCGCTGTCGCCGTTGCTGTTCACGGCTCTGACCTGGAAGGAATAGCCGACGCCGTTGGTGAGGCTGCTGATGTTGGCTGTCGTCGCCGGAGGACTACCCAGCACGGAGATGTAGCTGCTGCTGCCGTCGGTGTGGATGCGGTATTCGGTGATCGCTGCGTTGTTGTCCGCGGGGGCCGTCCACGACACGGTGGCGCTGGACTCGCCAGCCGTGGCCGACACCTCGGTGGGTGCGTCCGGTGCACTCGAGCTGATGCTGATCCAAGCCGTCCCCTGCGATCCGGCGTCGAAGCCGGCGAGGGCGAGCACGTACCTCGTGCCCAGCACCAGGGGCGTGGAGAACATCGCGTCGGTGGCGTAGTCATCGTCGCCGTGGCCGACGAGGGTGCCGACATCGTCGGTGAGGACGAGCGTGTTGTTCCAGCCCGCGGGGTCGATGCTGCTCGCCCGGAACGTGTAGGTGGCGGTGATGAGCGGCGTGAACGACCACCACGTCGCGTTGAGGTTCTGGTAGCCGGGCGTGGGGTACGGCTGCAGCCCGCCGCCGGTGTTGTCGGCGTAGAACTGACACGGCGCGATGCATGGCTGATCGGCCGGGGCCGACCTGTCGCTGCCACCGTTGGCCGCGGTCGCCGCCGGCGGGATGGTGCCAAGCACCGTCACCGC
Organism: Actinomycetota bacterium; assembly: GCA_043759015.1. GTDB lineage: Bacteria > Actinomycetota > Acidimicrobiia > Acidimicrobiales > Ilumatobacteraceae > UBA668. The sequence goes on along the minus strand of JAYVMH010000023.1, from coordinate 3,742 downwards.
GCCGGCGGCGAGACCGATCGTCGCCCATCGACCGAACGTCGTGAGCAGTCGCAAAGTGCGCATGGATCAACTCCCTGTTAGTGCGATCTCCGTCGTGGACCACAAACCTGCCTGGGTCTCCGCACCACGTCGCAATACTGAGTGTGATGTGTCGACCGCTCAACGTGAAGGGGACTTCGTCCATTTCCAGCGCATGGCGACCGTGAATTCGGTCACGACGCTCGCCGGCGGTGCCGTGTCAGGCCGCGGGGTCGACATCGGGCGCGAACAGCGGGTCGAACCACACCGGCTCGGGGTCGCACGCGATCGCCAGGCTGCGCACCGACTCGCCATCGGTGAGCAGCACATCGATCAGCAGCAGCCCCTGCGCCATGTGGACGCGGCGCAGGGCGAAGTAACCGCGACGGTCGGCGTCCGAGGGCGGACCACCATCCAGCGAGGGCTGCAGCTCGATGCAGATCGTCTGGCAGAACGGCGCCTCCGTGCCGGGGGGAGCGCAGTGGCCGACGAAGAGGCCGATCTCGCCGGGGGCATCCAGCAGCATGGCGGTGATGCGGCGCCGTTCATCGAGCAGGACGAGCACCTCGTGCTCCGCGGGAAGGTCGACCACCTCCAGGGCCAGCATGGCGGCATCGGCGAAGTCGGACACGACCAATGGATGGTCGGGATCGGGCGTGTAGACGGACCACTCGTGCTCGTAGGAAACGAGGCGGAGCGTGGGCTGGCGACGGCGCGGCAGCCGCAGGCGCGGCGTGAACGACATGGGAACCTCCGGAAGCGGGTTGGAACTGTTCCGGGGGAAGCCGTCGAAGCGGAGATTATCGGAGGGTCAGAGCAGTTCCGCCACGCGGGGTGCGATCTGTTCCGGCGTCACCATCGAGTTGAACCGCTCGACCACGGTGCCCTCGCGGTCGATGAGGAACTTCTCGAAGTTCCACTGGATGTCGCCGCCGCCGGTCTGCTCGCGCAGCCACTGGTAGAGGTCGCAGGCGCCGTCGCCGTTCACCTCGATCTTGGAGAAGATCGGAAACGTCGCGTCGTACTTCGACGTCGCGAACTCGAGGATCTCCGCGTCGGTGCCTGGTTCCTGCGCGCCGAACTGGTTGCAGGGGAATGCCAGCACGCTGAAGCCGCCGACCTTGTTGTCCTCGTGGAGCGTACGCAGACCTGCGTACTGGGGAGTGAGGCCTCAATTACTGGCGACGTTGACGATCAGGACGACGTTGCCGCGGTAGCTGTCGAGCGCCACATCGTCGCCGTTGATGGACGGCATGGTGAGGTCGTAGAGATGGCTCATGGGTGCGACCCTACATGGTCGAGTCGGTGCCAACGCTCGCTGGACCGGCTGCCGAGCACGAGCAGCGGCCACGCCATCGCGATGAAGCCGACGGCCACCGCGTAGGCCCACCACTGCGTGAGGGGCAGCTCGAAAAGTCGTCTCCCGGCGGGGACGATGAACGCAAGTCCGAACGCGCTGATCATCCCGATCACCAACGTCATCCGCGACCGGTTCAAGGGCTGCGCCACGCGCACCAGGTTCATCAACGCGACGGAGCCGGCGACGAGCACCGCGACCGTCGATGCGTGGCGCTCGTCGATGCGAGTGTCCAGTTGCACCAGCTCGAAGACACCCATCGTGGCGAGTGCGATGACCGTACCGGCGGGGATCGCGCGGCCGAGCACCCTGCGCAGGAAGCCCGGGTTCACCCGGCTGTCGTTCTTTTCGAGGGCGAGGAAGAACGCGGGCATTCCGATGGTGAACCAGCTGAGGATCGACAGGTGGATGGGGCGCAGCGGGTAGGCGAGCGCGAACACACCGGTGAACACCGAGAGCAGCACGGAGTAGGCCGTCTTGGCGAGGAAGAGGCTGGCGACGCGTTCGATGTTGTTGATGACTCGGCGACCCTCGGCCACGACGCTCGGGAGGGCGGCGAAGTTCGAGTCCATCAGCACGAGCTGGGCGACTCCGCGAGTCGCCTCGCTGCCCGAGGCCATGGCGATGCCGCAGTCGGAGTCCTTCAGCGCGAGCACGTCGTTCACGCCGTCGCCCGTCATCGCGACGGTGTGGCCTCGCTCGCGGAGCGCCTGCACCATCGCCCGTTTCTGGTGGGGTGTCACTCGGCCGAACACGGTCGACGCGAGGATCGCGTCGGCGAACTCGGGTGTGCCTTCGGCGGGAAGTGTGGTTGCGTTCACGTTGTCGCGCCAGCCGTCCAGGCCGGCGCGTCGGGCGACCGCGCCGACGGTGACGTTGTTGTCGCCGCTGATGACCTTCACCGTCACGCCTTGCTCGGCGAAGTAGCGCAGCGTGGCGGGCGCGTCAGCGCGGACGATGTCTTCGAGGACAACGAGTGCGTGTGCGCGCACCGAGGGGAGCGACACGTCGGCCCCGTCCACGAACGCGGACGACGCGGCGGCCAGCACGAGCACGCGCGCCCCATCCGCGGCGTGGGTTTCGACCGCCGTACGGATCTCGCCCGAGTAGTCGGTCGTCAGCACGTTCTCGGGCGCGCCGAGCACCCAGCTGCCGTGGCCATCGAACGTCATCGCACTCCACTTGCGCGCGCTGGAGAACGGCACGCGTCCGCTTGCCGTCCACGTCGATGCTGTCGGGTAGTGCGCCCTCAGGGCGAGCGAGGTCGCATTGGGGTCCGGGTCGAGTTGGGCGAGTGCGGTGAGCGCTGCGTCGATCGTCGCCGCGTCGCCGGCAGCGAGCGGTTGCACCTGCGCGACCTCGAGCGCACCTTCGGTGATCGTGCCCGTCTTGTCGGTGCAGAGGACGTCGACGCGCGCGAGCACCTCGATCGCGGGCAGCTCTTGCACGAGGCAACGGTGCTTTGCCAGTCGCACGACTCCGACGGCGAAGGCCACGCTGGTCAGCAGCACGAGCCCTTCGGGCACCATGCCGATCAGCCCGGCCACGGTGCTGATGACCGCATCGCGCCAACCCTGGTTGCGTCGCCAGAACTGGCTGCTCGCCAGCAACACGCCCACCGGGATGATCATGTACCCGACCCAGCGCACGATCCGGTTGACGTCGTTGCGCAGTGGCGAGTTGACGAGCGTGAACCGCCGTGCCTCCTCGGCGAGCTTGGCGGCGTAGTTCTCCGCGCCCACCTTGGTGACCACCATCCGCCCGGTACCGGCGGCGATCGCGCTGCCGCTGAGCATCGGGTCGCCGACCGCCTTGACGACGGGATCTGCCTCGCCGGTGAGCAGCGACTCGTCGACTTCGAGGTTGGCCAGGGTGAGGATGGTGCCGTCGGCCACGACCTGAGCGCCGGCGCGCAGTTCCACCACGTCGTCGAGCACCAGTTCATGGACCTGGAGTTCCTGCACCTTGCCATCGCGGACGGCGTGTGCCCGCGGCGCGTTGATCACGCTGAGCTGATCGAGCACACGCTTCGCGCGTAGTTCCTGCACGACGCCGATGACGCTGTTGGCGACGATCACGCCACCGAACAGCGCATCCTTCGGTGAGCCGGCGAGGACAACGAGCCCGGCCAGGATGCCCACGACGAGGTTGATCGGCGACAGCACGTTGGCGCGGACGACCTGACCGACGGTGCGCGTGGGTGCGGCCGGCACGGTGTTGGTCAACCCGCGTGCCACACGGTCGGCGACCGCGGCGGCGGTGAGGCCGATCGAGGGATCGATCGCCACGGGCTCCACCATTCGCAGGACGCTATCGGCCACCCGCTCGCGGCGCGATGCCACCCGTGCCGTGTCCTTCAGCGTGGTG
>JAYVMH010000022.1:0-4632 GCA_043759015.1 Actinomycetota bacterium | reverse complement strand
ACGCCGTCGGTCAGCCCAGGGTGCCGGCAACCGCGACGGTGCGGTTGCGGCCGCCGGCCTTGGCCTGCATCAACGCCGCGTCCGCGAGCGAGATCATGTCGGTGAAGTCCGCCGTGTCCTGACTGTCGGCGACACCGGCCGACACCGTGAACGCCGGGTTGCGGCCGTCGCTGAGCGCGGCCTCCAACTCGAGACGGACACGATCGAAGATGAAGCCGGCGACCTGCTTGTCCGCACTCGGGCAGACCACGATGAACTCCTCGCCGCCGTAGCGGCAGACGAGATCGGCGTCGCGGACGGTGCGGCGCAGGACGCGAGCGAACAGGCGCAGCGCCCGGTCGCCCGCATCGTGACCGAACGTGTCGTTGAGGTTCTTGAAGTGATCCAGGTCCGCAATGATGACGGCCAGCGGCTCGCCCTCTTGGATCAGCGTCCGGACCTCGTTCTCCATGCTCCGCCGGTTCAGCAGACCGGTCAGCGGGTCGGTGCTCGCCTGCAACTGGCTCTGCGTCATCGCCGTGATCATGCCGATGCGCGAACCGGTCGTCTTGGCGACCGAGGTGAGGCCGGTGATCTCCCGGCTCTCGAACTGCTCCGCTGCTGGTCGCACCACGTGCAGCACGCCGACGGTCGAGCCGGCGACGCTGACCGGCACGCACAGCGCCGCGATCGGGTCCCCACCGCGGCCACGGAGATGTGGGCACGCGTCGAGCAGCCGCGTGTCCTCGAAGTGAACGGCGTGACCGGAACGGACTGCGGGGCACGACTGCGGTGTGCCGACCTCGCAGTGACACGACCCGCCACACGAATCGGTCGGAGTGCTGCCCACCATCTGCATGTGTGCCCGGCTGGAGTCGGCGAGCAGCAGTTCACCGCATGCCGACGGAACGAGCAGAGCGATGGCCTCCACCGCCACGCCCACCGCGGTGGCTTGATCCGACGCCATGTCGAGCGCGCGAACGAGGCGGGTGTCGAACTGGCGCCGCTCGCTCTCCTCGCTGAGCAGCGATTCTCGTCCCGCAGCCTCGATGCGTTGACGGAGCAGGAAGTAGCGCAACGGCAGCGCCGTGAACAGGAAGAGGGCAAGTGCCGCGGCGATGCAGTATGCGGCGATGACCGCCCCGCCGTGGAACATCGCCTGGGCGAGCGTCCAGCAGCCCAGTGTCAGCGTGGTGACCCACACGACGTCGAGCAGGATCATCGTCCAGCTGCCGCTCATCGGATCGAAGCGCGACCCCTTCACCGCCACGTCGCGCGCCGACGTCGTCGGTGAATGACGATGTGCCTCGTGCGGGTCCACGATTGAAGTATCGGCACGAGTGACGGCCGCCTGAAGGACCCAGCGGAAGCGACGGACGTGGTCGAGTCACGTGTCGACGAAGACGTGCAGCGTGCCGGTGTAGTTGGCCACCCAGACCTGACGAGTCGCGGCGTCGTAGGTGACGCCCACCGGATGGACCCCGGCGTGTTCGGTCTGCAGGATCTTCATGTCGGAAGTGCGGACCTTGCTGACCGTGCCGTCCTGGTAGTTGACGACGTACAGGCTCGCCCCGTCGTCCGACATCGCCATCGACCGGGGTTGGTGCCCCGTGGACGCGTGCGCCATCACCGCGTTCGTCCGGAGGTCGATCTTGCGGACCTGGTTGCCGAAGTTGTTGGAGACGAACAGGAACCGGTCGTCGGGGGAGAGAAGGAGGTGACGCGGTGTCGTGCCGGCATCGGCCACCGAGCCGACCACCTTGCCGGCGGCCAGGTCGATCTCGAGGATCTTTCCTTCGCCCATGATCGCCACGTACGCATGCTTCGAGTCGCGGGTGATCGCGATTCCACGTGGATGACGACCGACGTCGACCCGGGTGATGGGGGTGTCGGTGGCTGTGTCGATGATCGACACGTCGAACCCGCACCAGTCGGACACGACGAGTCGCGAGCCGTCCGGCGTGACCGCCATGAACTTGGGGACCGCGCCGGTGGGGATGACCCTGTCGATGTGGAACGTCGCGGTGCTGATCTTGTAGACGAAGCTGTCGTCCCATTTGCCGCGGTTGCAGTTGTCGTCGGCCACGGGGTGGTAACCGGTGCCGTACATCTTGTAGTTCGACACATAGGCAGCCGAGTGATCCGGCAGGAAGGCCGCTTCCACGGGTGCACCCTTGGCGCGCACGCCGTTCGCCACGCCGTAGGCGGCCAGGTCGACGGCGTCGGGGATGCGGGCGACGACGTGGCCGGCGCGGTCGAGGACGGTCACGTTGTGCCGGTACATCATGTTCTGGGCGAAGAACAACCCGGTGCTGGAGGCGACGACGCTCTTGGGCTGCAGGTCGTGGTCGCTGACCGTGAACGCGCTGACAAGTCGACGTCGGTCGCTCGGCGTGAGGTCGCGCGCCGTCGTGCTGGTGATCGTCGTCGTGATCGTCGTTGTGATCGTCGTCGTGGTCGTGGTCGTCGTCGTGGTCGTCGTCGTCGTGGTCGTCGTCGTGGTCGTCGTGGTCGTCGTGGTGCGAGTAGGGCTTTTCGTCGTGGTGCCGGTCGCCGAACCGGTCGAGTTCGTCGTAGAACGCAGGGCGAAGGCCGCAGGTATGGACACGGCCACGACGACGGCGGCGATCAGCAGCGCCCGGCCTCGCCCCATGGGGTCCACGGGCACCGAATCTACTGCGCCGACCGTTGCCGAACCGGGATGGAACAAACGCTCGGAACCCTTGTGCCGGGTGGAACGGGGGGTTACATTCGCTGACAGCCGAAGGGCCGTCCGGAGTGGGCTCGGAGCTCCAGCGACACCCTGGCACGCGAAACTTTTCAACGCGACACGACACAAGGGGATTACATGAAGAAGACACCCGCACTCGCGGCTGCTCTGCTGTTCATCGTCGGCGCGGCCATACCGGCCGTCACCTCGGGGACCACGGGAGTGTCCGCAGCCGGCAGCACCCGCCTGATCCCCAGTGGGGGAACCACCAGCATCCGGGCCGCGGCCAACGGCCCCGACAGCCCGCAGCAGCCCGAGATCTCACCGCGTGCGTTCGAGGCCGACCGGGGCGCCGGCACGCTGATGCCCGGCGTGAACCCCTCCATCTTCCCCAACGCCCCGCTGCCCACCCCGAACGTCAAGTCCAGCCGCCTCGCCAACGCCAACCCGGGCCTCGCGCTCAGCTTCGACGGGTTGAACCACCGCCAGCAGCGGTTGGCCAACGGTGGCAACCAGTTCAGCCTCGAGCCGCCCGACCAAGCGCTCTGCGTCGGCAACGGGTTCACCGTCGAGTCGGTCAACAGCGTGCTGCGTGTGTACGACTCGAACACCGGCGCACCGATGACCGGTGTGGAGGATCTCAACACGTTCTTCGGTTACGCCCCGGCGATCATCCGGGCGACCGGCGCACAGGGGCCCGACGTCATCGACCCGATCTGCCACTTCGACCCCGACAACGGTCGGTTCATCGTGGCCATCACGACCCTGCACCATGTGGGCACGACGCGCCGCTTCAGCGGCAAGAACACCATCGACGTGGCGGTGTCCAACACCACCGACCCCACCGGCAATTGGACGATCTACTCGGTGCCGGCACAGAACGACGGCACTGACGGCACGCCCGATCACGGCTGCACCACCGATGGAGTCACCCCAGGTGCCCCGTGCTTCCAGGACTACCCGCACATCGGCGCCGACAAGAACGGCGTCTACATCACCACCAACGAGTACGACCTGTTCGGCCCGAGCTTCCACGGTGCGCAGATCTTCGCCTTCTCCAAGGCGCAACTCGCCGCTCACCCGGCGTCGGTCGCCGTCACGCTCGTGCAGAGCCTGAACATCGCCGGTTCCCCCGGTTTCACGGTGTGGCCCACCACGTCGCAGGCGGGCCAGTACTCGCCGAAGGAGAACGGCACCGAGTTCTTCATGAGCACGATCGCCGGCGATGGCTCGGAGACAGGGAACCCGACGGGCACCAACAACCGCATCGCGGTGTGGGCGCTGTCCAACACGGCGTCACTGAACTCGGCGACACCGGGCCTGCAGCTCACGAGCACGCTGTTGAAGTCCGAGACGTACGTCTTCCCGCCGCTGTCGAACCAGAAGCCGGGCAGCACCCCGCTGCGCGACTGCCTCGCCGACACCACGCGGGCCACGCCGTTCGGGCCCGGCTGCTGGCAGTTCTTCTTCAACCCGCCCCAGCCCGCACCCGAGGTGGAGTCCAGCCCCGATTCCGGTGACACCCGCATGCAGCAGACCTGGTTCGTCGACGGAACCATCTGGGGTGCCGCCAGCACCGGCGTCCGCGTGGCCGGCAAGGAAAAGGCCGGCATCGCATGGTTCGCCGTCACGCCCGACTTCGACGACAACGGCAACCTGACGGCGGAGATGGACCATCAGGGCTACCTCGCCCTCGCCGGCAACAACCTCACGTATCCCGCACTCGCGATGGGCGCCAACGGCAAGGGCGCGATCGCGTTCTCGGTGATGGGCGACGACTTCTACCCGAGCGCCGGGTACGCCTCCATCAGCTCCGACGGCGAGGTTGGCGCGCTGCACATCGCCGGTGCGGGTCTCGGCCCCACCGACGGTTTCACCAGCTACGCGGCATTCGTGGGCAACCCGCCTCGCACCCGTTGGGGCGACTACGGCGCAGCCGTCAC
>JAYVMH010000021.1:0-4639 GCA_043759015.1 Actinomycetota bacterium | reverse complement strand
GTCGCCGACGAGGCGGCCGCCGTCGCCGCGGCGAAGCAGTACCTCGGCTACTTCCGCGGGCGCAGCGAGCCGTGGGAGTGCTCCGACCAGCGCGAGCTGCGCCACGTGATCCCCGAGGACCGAAAGCGCGGCTACGACGTCCATCGCGTGATCCACGGGATGTTCGACACCGGCAGCGTGCTCGAACTGCGTCGCGACTTCGGTCTCGGCATGGTGACGGCGTTCGCCCGGGTGGAGGGTCGCCCGGTTGGTGTGGTCGCCAACAACCCCGACCATCTCGCCGGCGCGATCGACAGTGACGGCTCGGACAAGGGGGCGCGCTTCCTCCAGCTGTGCGACGCGTTCGACATCCCGGTGGTGACGCTCGTGGACACCCCCGGCATGATGGTCGGTCCCGAAGTGGAGAAGACCGCGCTGGTCCGCCACTGCAGCCGCCTGTTCGTCACCGGCGCCAACCTCACGGTGCCGTTGATCAGCGTCATCCTGCGCAAGAGCTACGGGCTCGGCGCGCAGGCGATGATGGGTGGCAGCACTCGCGCGCCCCACGCCTGCGTGGCGTGGCCCACGGGCGAGTTCGGCGGCATGGGGCTGGAGGGCGCTGTGCGCCTCGGCTATCGCAACGAGCTCGCCGCGATCGCCGACCCCGACGAGCGCGAACGCACGTTTCAGCAGATGGTCGACCGGATGTACGCGATCGGCAAGTCGGTGAACGTCGCGTCCCACTTCGAGATCGACGATGTGATCGACCCCGCGGACTCGCGCCGGTGGATCACCGCAATCTTGGACGCCTCGCCGCCGTCCGCGCCGCGACAGGGCAAGAAGCGCCCGAACATCGACACCTGGTAGATCCGCCCTGGTAAGAAAGGTGCGCCATGAAGATCGACGAAGTTGAGCTCCGCATCATCGAAGTGCCGTTCCGGTCACCGTTCCGCACCTCGTTCGCCGAGGAGCGGGAGAAGGTGGCCATCCTCGTCACGGTGCGCTCCGACGGTGTCGAGGGCTACGGCGAGAGCGCGATGGACCCGTTCCCGGTGTTCCGTGAGGAGACCATCACGGGTGCCCACTACCTGATGCGCGAGGCGTTCGTGCCCGACCTGCTGGCGCACGGTTGCGAGCACCCCTCCGAGCTGTCGGCGCGGTGGGCGCACTGGCGCGGCAACCCGATGGCCAAGACGGCCGTCGAGCTCGCGGTGTGGGACGTTTACGCGCGCCAGCAGGGCGTGCCGCTGCGCACACTGCTCGGCGGCGACCGCACGCGCATCCCGGTCGGCGCCAGCCTCGGGATGAACCCCGTGCCAGAGACGGTCGAGAGCGTCCGCCGCCACGTCGAGCAGGGCTATCACCGCGTGAAGCTGAAGATCGAGCCGGGCTGGGATGTCGACCTGCTGTCGGCCGTTCGTGCGGAGTTCCCGTTCATCGAGCTCACGGTCGACGCGAACTCGGCGTACTCGCTCACCATGCTGGCGGTGCTACGCCGCATCGACGAGTTCGGGCTGCACTACATCGAGCAGCCGCTGCATTGGGACGACCTCACCGAGCACGCTCGTCTCGCCCAGGAGCTGCACACGCCGTTGTGCCTCGACGAATCGCTCACCTCTCCGGCGCGGGTGAAGGCTGCGCTCGACCTCGGCGCGTGCGCGGTGGTGAACGTGAAGGTTGCCCGCGTCGGCGGCCTCCAGGCCGTCCGCGAGATCAACGATCTGTGCGTGGCGCGCGGGGTGCCGATGTGGTGCGGTGGGATGTTGGAGACCGGTGTCGGCCGCGCCCACAACATCCACCTGGCGACGATGCCCGGCTTCGTCTACCCCGGCGACACCGCGTCCGCCAGCCGCACCTACACCCGCGACATCACCGAGCAGCAGCTGGAAGCGGTCGCCGGTTTCATGCCCGTGCCCGACGGCATCGGCATCGGCATCACACTCGACCGGCCGTTCCTGCAGGAGGTCACCCGAACCACGGAAGTGGTGCGATGACGATCGAGCTCCGCGTGCTCACCCGGCCCCAGGACCTGGCCGCGATGCCCGACTTCGAGGACTTGATCTGGGGCGGCGAGGACGAACGGGTGTCCGTCAACGTGCTGGTGGCGGTGATCTCCGAGGGCGGCGTCGCGATCGGTGCGTTCGACGACGGCAACCTCGTGGGGTCGGCCTTCGGCTTTCCGACGCACGACCCGGCCGTGCTGCATTCGCACTACCTCGCCGTGCACCCGGCTCATCGGGGGTCCGGACTGGGCGAGCGGATCAAACGTGCACAGGCCGAGTGGTGCCTGGCCAACGGCTACACCGCGATGCGCTGGACCTTCGATCCGCTCCAGCTCACCAACGCCCACCTCAACCTCAACAAGCTCCGCGCGATCGGCGTCGCCTACCACGTGGACCACTACGGCGCGCTCGGTGGCATCAACGGCTCCCTGCCCAGCGACCGCCTCACCGTGCGTTGGGATCTCGTCGCCACCGACCGCCGGTTCCGCGAATCCTTCGTGCTCGACGTGCCCCTGGTGTCGCCCGAGCAGATCGCCGCGGCCGCGTCGGAGGCGGTCGCTGCCCGCCTGTCGGTCCGCGACTCGATGGCCGCGCATCTCGAGGACGGTTGGCGCGTCACGGGCGTGGATCGCGCTGCACGCACGTACACGCTGTCACGCTGACAGATCGGGGAAGACCTTCGCCACCTTCGCGCCGAGCCACTCGCCGTACGTGCCGTGCACCTCGGTGAGGTTGGCGCGGTCCCATCGTTCCTGCTGGACATCGGACGGCTGCCACACGTCGTCGAACGCGAGCGGCTCGACCGCGGCGTCCCATCCGGGGTCGAGGAAGAACGGCAACGAGTACCTGTCCCCGCGGGAATGGTTGCGGACGCGATGGGGCGTGCTCCGGAAGCGGCCGCCGGTCAACCGATCGAGCATGTCGCCGAGGTTGCAGATCAGTAGGTCCGCATCGGCCGGCGCGTCCGTCCATTCGCCGCGGACGTTCACTTCGAGCCCTGGCGTGCCGTCGGTGGCGAGCAAGGTGAGGAGTCCGTAGTCGGTGTGCTCGGCGACGCCCCACGTCGACGAATCGCCGAGCGGCTGTGGCGGGTAGCGGAAGATCCGGAACAGCGAGGTCGGTGCCGCGGCGAGTCCGTCGGCGAAGAACGCGGCAGGTCGTCCGAGGCCGACCGCCATCAGCGACAGCAGATGCTGGCCGAGGGCCTCCATGCGTGCAGTCCATTCGAGGACGCTCTGCCGAAGGCGTGCTGGGCGAGTGGGCCAGATGTTGGGGCCGTGCATCGGCCGCGGATCCGGTGGGAGCTCGGTGCCGAAGTAGTACCCCTCCTTGCGGTCGGGTACCCCCGACGTGAGCTCGCCTTCGAGCGGGAACCAGCCTCGCCACGCACGGCCGCGGTGCCGCATCGCGACCAACACCTTCTCCGAGTCCGCGAGTGCGAAGAACTCCGTTGCGGCGCCGATCAGTTCGTCTCGCGCGCTGCGCAGGTCGTCGGCGAGCGGGATGCAGAAGAAGCCCACCTCGCGACAGGCGCGATCGATCGCCGCGCCGGCGTCACCCTCGGCCGGGTCGATGATCGGGAGCTTCATTCCCGCCCAGCGTAGGTGGCAGACTCGCCACCGTGTCGGCGAACCAACTCATCGTGGTCGGTATCGCCATCTTCACTGCCGCGTTCGTGCAGGTCGTCGCCGGCTTCGGGTTCGGCCTGCTGTCGATGCCGATCATGACGCTCGCGGTGCCGGTGCGCGAGGCCGTCGTGGTGAGCACGCTGCTCGGGATGATCAGCACCACGTGGCAGGCGTGGCACCTTCGCAAGGACACCGATCGTCCGCTCGCCAAGCGGCTCACCCTCTCCGCGTTCGTCGGCATGCCGCTCGGGCTGTACGTCCTCAACGTCGTCAGCGACAAGGCGTTGCGGCTGACGCTCGGCACCGCGGTGATCGTCGCCACGCTGCTGCTCTTGTCGCGGCTGAACCTCCGCGACGTCGGGTCGACGTTCGATGTCGGTGTCGGCTTCGTGTCCGGCGTGCTGAACACGTCGCTGTCGACCAACGGACCGCCGCTGGTGTTCGGGCTGCAGGCCCGTCATCTCGACGCGCCGGCGTTCCGGTCGACGATCTCGACCGTGTTCGCGTACAGCAACATCGTGGGCCTGTCGCTGTTCGCGCTGGACGGGAAGATCACGACGGGCGGGGTGAAGGCGTCGGCCATCGCGTTTCCCGCTTGGCTGATCGGTCAGGGGCTCGCCTGGCCGGTGCGCAAGCACTTTCACGGGTCGCGCTTTCGCAACCTCGTGCTGTCGTTGCTGTTCGTCGCGGGCACGAGCACCGTGATCTTCGCGCTGGCCAGATGAAACCGAAGTGGGGCTAACCGGCGAACATCGCCAGCCACTGGTCCTTGGTCCGCGGCCGGAACACGTAGTTGTTCTCCCGGATCGCATCGATGGTCGCGCTCGACGGCATGGAGTAGCGGTGGCCCGGGTAGACGACCGTGCCCGTCGGCATCGCCGCGAGGGTCTGCAGGCTGTCGTACATCGCCGCCGGATCGCTGCCGGGGAAGTCGGTGCGCCCGCACCCGTCGAGGAACAGCGTGTCGCCGCTGACGAGTCGGCCGTCGACGTGGAAGCACTGGCTGCCCGGCGTGTGACCCGGAGTGTG
>JAYVMH010000020.1:0-10255 GCA_043759015.1 Actinomycetota bacterium | reverse complement strand
ACAGGCCAGGCGCAGCCCGGCCGAGGTGAAGGAGGCGTTCACCGACCGTCGGGATGGGCGGCGCGCACCCCGGGGCAGTCCCGGCAGAGGTGGTACCCACGGTTGCGGGCCTCGGCCACGGTGTCGGGCCCGAAGCACAGGCCGGCGTCGGCCGCCACGATGCCGTCGATGCGCTCGCCGGCGTCGCAGACATCGACGTCGTGGACGACCTGGTCGCGCTTGTCGCCGAGGTACTGCGTGTGCTCGAAGCGGGTCGGCCGTTCCATGGCCGGCACCCTAATCGGACGCAGCGAGGTGGACGCAGCTCGCTCGGGCCCGGACGCGCCGAGGCCCGCTCCGGTAGAACCGGAGCAGGCCTCGGACGTCGACTTCAGGACAGGTGCGCGCGTGTTCGTGCTCGATGGGACCAACTTCGAGCCGCCCACACCTGGGTGGCTGACGTGGTTTCGTCAGGTGGTCCAAGAGGCCGCCTAACGGACGGCCACCTCCAGGGTCCCATGTTGATGACTACTCAGCTGGACCACCTCCTTCCTCTGGTGCGACCAGTCAACCACGGTCGCAACGGGTTGAAAAGGGGTCCGTTCGTCAAGCTGGGGTGTGCGGTTCAGGGCAGTCGGCGAATGATCGCGGCGGCACCTGCGGCCGTGTACCAGAGGGCCTTGCCGTCGAAGGCAATCTGTCCGCCCATCATGGCGGCCGGCGCCGACCAGACCGCCTCCACCGCGCCCGTGACCGGGTCGATGCGACGGAGGTCCGCGCGGGACAACACCCAGAGATCGGTGCCGTCGTACGCCAAGTCACCACCGACGGGACCGACCCAACGAACGACCGTCTCCGCGTTGGCCTCGCGATCGACGCGCCAGAGCTTCGTCACGTTCTGTACGTGTGCCGCCGACGGCGCGTCCGCCTGCCACTCGAGGCCTACGGCCCACACCGACACCCCGTCGAAGGCCAGCCCGACCAAGCCCATCATCGTGGCCCCGCTCACGGGAACGGCCACACCGGTCCCGGGATCGATGCGGAAGAGCTCGGTGACACGATCCGAGTGTCCACGTGCCGCCCACAGGTAGCGCCCGTCGTAGACGAGTCCCGACGGAAAACCTACGAGCGGGATCGTTTGGGCGACCGTCATCGTGTTGCCATCGATCCGGATCAGCGCCCCCGAGACCTCGACCCACACGTCGTGCCCATCGGAGACCATCGCTCTGGGGAAGACGACGAGGGTCGATCCCTGGCTGGCGCCGGTCACGGGATCGAGCTTGGACACCCGGTCGTCGCGCCCGCCGACGAGGCTGGCGACCCACAGGTGCGCACCGTCGCCCATGAGCGAGATGATCGATCCTTGGACGGTCGCCTGCGCAGTGACCGCTTCGCTCGTGGGATCGACTCGCCGGACCGTGGAGCCGCCCTGGTCGGCCGTCCAGATCGCCGTACCATCGAAGGCCACAGCATGGGCGACGGCCGGGAGGGCGACGGTGTGCGTGAGACCCCGATCCTTGTCCCACCGGCGCTGCGCCAGCTCCGCTGGCGTGAGCCGCGCTGCGAGATCGTCCCGGAAGTGAGACCGCGACGACGGTGCGTACCTCGCCGTCGGGTCGAGCAGCACGGCATCGATGTCGACGACCACGTCGACAAGGCCGGCGTGGTTGTAGAGATCGATCCGTCCGGCGGTTCCGACGGTCACGCTGTTCGACTTGGGCGAGTCGCCCGCCGCCCAGTTCAGGTTCGAAGCGAGCGGGCGCGGTCCGTCGGCCGGCCAGAGCGTCAGATAGCTCGCCGCCGTCGGGTTCACGATCGTCACGTTGAGGACCACGCCCATCATGTCGGTGCCGACGTCGCATCGGCCGACATCGAGGCGGATCACGACGGTCTCTCCCGCTCCGAGCGGTGTCGCACGGTCGCCCACGTTGTCGTCACCCGCTCTGGTGTCCATGACCCGGCACGGGACGATCGGCCACACCGCCGCCGTGTCCCGCACGTCTGCCGGCAGCGCCCCGCCGTCGAGTCCCGCGGCCGTCGAACCACCTAGGAGGCTGAGCATCGAGAGCGCCAGCAGGATTCCCGACCATCGCCTGGACCTCGACCGACATCGCATCGAACACCTCCCGGCCGCTACCACGCGATTGTGTGCCGCTCGCGGCGCGGGCGACCAGAGGCGCTCGACAGCGATCGCCAGAGTCGGTCGACCCGACCAGCGGTGGCACTCGTTGCCTAGGCATCGGTGGCCGATCGCCGTATGGTGAGTGTGGCGACCACCTGCCGGTCAGGGTCTCCCCCGCCGGCGTTCGGATGGTCGGCTGGGAAAGGAGATCGCGATGTCACGTATCGAACGTGCACTCCGTCCCGTTGCAGCTGCTGCCGGTCTCGGCGTCGGCGCGGCGCTGTTGGCCGCAGTTCCCCCAGTGGTCGCCGCACAGATTCCGACCGCCGCCGTGACGCCGCTACCGGCCGCAGCGGCGCCGGCGCCCCGAGACGCTCCCGAACTCGCGCGCGCACCGGGTCGGACGGAGACGACGCTGTTGTTCGGCGGCACCGACGGCCACGACCTGTCCGACACCTGGACCTTCGACGGTGTCTGGCACGAGCACCACCTGCTCGATCACCCATCGGGGCGCGCCATCGCGGCGATCGCCTACGACCCGATCAGCGATACGAGCGTGATGTTCGGCGGTCTGTCTGGCGGCGTCTCCACCCTCGACGACACGTGGGTGTGGAACGGCGACACGTGGCGGCGCGCGACACCCACCACCCACCCGTCGCGCCGCGCCGGTTCGGTGATGGCGTTCGACACCTCGACCGGGCGCCTCCTCCTGTTCGGCGGTCAGGAGTACCTGGGGAACGCATTCGACGAGACATGGGCGTGGACCGGCTCCGATTGGCAGTTGCTGAACCCGGTCACTCGGCCTCCGGCCGGGTCGCGGCTGAGCCTCATGACCGACACCGCCGGGGTCGTCGCGTACGACCGGGTCAGCGGGGACGCCTGGACCTGGGCGGGGGTCGACTGGGTCCGTCACCTCCGGGCCGACACGTTCACGCCGGGCGACGAACCACCGACGGGAGGCATCGCCACCCTGGCCGCCGGCCGCCTGTTCGCCGGGACCCGGCAGTACGACCAGCTGTGGGAGTGGGGCGGCGGGGTGTGGAGCCACAGCCGACCGGCCACCTCGTCACGTGCACCGTCCGGCCCGGTGGCCGACACGCTGATCGCTTTCAGCGGCACGCTCCGATCGGCGGAGCGCAACGACACCTGGTGGCTCGACGCCGACGGCCGTTGGCAACAGTCGGCAAGCCCGTTCTACGCGGTGCCACCGCAACGCGTGCTCGACACCCGACCCGATGGCCAGTTCGGCTACCTCGGCGCCAAGCCCGGTGCGGGTGACGTGGTGAAGCTCGAGCTCGAGCAACCGCGGCTCCCCGGTGGCAACGATGGTGTCCATCTCGCCGACGGAGCGACGGCGGTGCTGCAGGTCACCGCGACCGAGGCGACCGCCGACGGATTCATCACCGTCGCCGACTGCGCGCCCACAGCGCCGCTGGCCTCGAACCTGAACGTCCGCGCTGGCGAGACCGTGAGCGCGCTCGTGTTCGCCCACCTGGGGGCGCATGCGAGCACGTGCCTCTACACCCAGTCCGGTGCTCATCTCCTCGCCGACCTCGTCGGATACGTCCCCACCACGTCCGGCTTCTCGGGCGGTGAACCGGTGCGCGTGCTCGACACGCGCCCGACCGGCTCGATCGGCTACGGCGGCGCCAAGCCCGGTGCCGGCTCCCTCGTCCACGCCCCGACGGGGCGCCCCGGCGACACCGTCGTGTTGAACATCACGGGCACGGAACCCAGCGCGGACGGCTACGTCAGCGTGGTCCCCTGCGAAGCACCGACGCTCCCACCCGCCACCTCCGACCTCAATCTCGCACGCGGCGAGACGAGGGCCAACCTCGTGATCACCGCCGCCGATGGCAACGGCGATGTCTGCCTCTACACCCAGTCCGGCACGCACCTCGTGGTCGACCGGGCGGGCGACTTTGGTCGACTCCAACTCCGCGGATCGATCACGCGCGTGATCGACACACGGCTCAGCGCTCCCGATGGGACCCCACGCACCAAGCCCGGGCCCGGCGACACGCTCACGATTGCCATGCCCCCGTCGGTCGTGCCGGTGTCGACAACCGCGCTCCTGCTGCACGTCACCGCGACCGAGGCGACCGAAGACGGGTTCGTCACGGCCTGGGCGTGCGATGATGGCGAGCGACCGCTGGCATCGGTGCTCAACCTGACCCGAGGCAGCACCCACACGAACACTGTGCTCGTACCGATCGGGCCATCCCGGACGGTGTGTCTGTTCACACAGTCGGGAGCACACCTGGTCGTCGACGTGCTCGGTGCGCTCTGACACGCTCAAGGAGCGCTGGGGTGCTCCTCCAGCGTGGTCTCGTCGGGGTCGACGGGAGGTCCCACCGCCCCGATCAGATCGAGGTACGCCAGGTGAGCGTCGATGACCTCGGCCACGTCCGGATCCTCGACCTCGAGTCCGTTCACACCGGCACCGCCGATCACGTAGGCGATCTCGTCGACCTCCTCGAGAAAGGTCGGCACGACGATGTCTTGACGGCGGTCCGTGACATCGCCCGGCTGGAGGCCCAGCTGGTGTAGTCGACTCATGTGGATGCGCAGCAGCTGGCGGACCTCGTCGAGCGTCAGCCGGCCCTGGCTCGCCTCCGTTATGTGATCGGCGACGAACGCCACCGCCTCGTCGACGTCGTAGATCGAGCGGGGAGACACCGCATCCAGACGGCGAGCCTCCCGCCCGACGACGACCGCCGCGATGACGAACACGATCACCGCAGCCACGACCAGGAGCACGATTGCCATGCGACAGAGGGTACCGACCCGACATACACGGCGGCCCTGCCCGTCGGCCCGTGCTCCACTGCACGAACGCCGGTTCGACCGTCCGCTAGTGTTCCCCGCTGCCATGGTCAAGGTCGCTCCCGAGTTCCCGGTTCCCGCCCCGTGAAGATCGTCACGGTCGTGGGAGCACGACCGCAGTTCGTCAAGGCAGCGGCGCTAGCGGCAGAGGTCGCCCGGCGGCGCGCCGCCGGGGAGGACGTGACCGAGGTGCTGGTGCACACCGGCCAGCACTACGACAGCCGGATGTCCGACGTCTTCTTCGACGAGCTCGGCATCCCGGCTCCGGGTCACCATCTCGGGGTCGGCTCCGGCGGGCACGGCGAGCAGACGGGCGAGATGCTCAAGCGGCTCGAACCGGTGCTCGTCGCCGAGCGGGCGGACTGCGTCCTGGTCTACGGCGACACGAACTCGACCCTTGCGGCCGCGCTCGTCGCCGCCAAGCTCCGGATCCCGCTCGCCCACGTCGAGGCCGGGCTCCGCTCGTTCAACCGGGACATGCCCGAGGAGATCAACCGCGTGGTCACCGACCACGTCTCGGACTGGTTGTTCTGCCCGTCCGCGGTCGCCGTCCAAAACCTCGCGTCCGAGGGAATCACCCGAGGTGTCCACGATGTCGGTGACGTGATGTCCGACGTCCAGCGCCTCGTCGTCGAACGACTCCACGGCGCGAACCCGGTCGCCGGATCGCTCGGGTTGTCACACGGCTCGTACGTCCTCGCGACCGTCCACCGCCCGTCGAACACCGACGACCCGGGTCGCTTCGCCCAGATCACGGACATGATGGCCGCCTTGGGCCGAGAGCTCCCGGTCATCTGGCCGGTTCATCCTCGGGTGCGTCAGCAACTGCACGGCTGGTCCTCCCCAGGAGTGACGCTGACCGAGCCGGCGGGCTACCCGGACATGGTCGCGCTCGAGCACGGCGCCGTGGCGGTCGTCACCGACTCGGGCGGCGTGCAGAAGGAGGCCTACTGGGCGGGGGTGCCTTGCTTCACGCTCCGAAACGAGACGGAGTGGACAGAGACGCTCGACGCCGGCTGGAACGTGCTCGTCGGCGACCGGGTCGCCGACGTACCCGAGCTCATCCGGACCAGCACGGGGTCCACGCGTCCCGAACGCCCGCCGATCTACGGTGCCGGTGACGCCTCGCTCCGGATCCTCGAGGTCTTGCTGTCGTGACGGACCGGCGATCGGGACCCGACCAGAGCAGGTCAGCGACGCCCGACGAGCGACGCCGACTCGAGGAGGTCTACGCCGGCTACGAGAGCGATGGCGGTCGGTGGTCGTTGAGCAATCCTGGTAACCGCCTGATGGTTGCCCAGCGGGCCCGCCTCATGGAGCAGTTTCTGATCGGATGGCGTCCGCACGGTCTTGGCCGGGCGAGGGTGCTCGATCTCGGGTGTGGCGTCCATTCCGTCAGCTGCCCCACGATCGACGATGCCGGGCCGGCCGTGGCCAGATTCGGCATCGACCTCCTGTTCGATCGGACTAGGGCGGCGTGCACCAGCGGGCAGTTCGCCGGTGTCGCCTGCGCCGACGGCTCGGCCCTCCCGCTGGCAGCGGCCTCCGTCGATCTGGTGCTCATCTTCACGGTCTTCTCGTCGATCGCCGACGATGCGATCTGTGCGGCGATCGGCCGCGACGTGACGCGCGTGATCAAGCAGGGCGGAGCCGTGCTCTGGTACGACCTCGCCTATCCGAACCCGGCCAACCGCCAGGTACGCGCGGTGCCGCGGGCGAGCGTCGAGAGATGGTTCCCCTCCCTCCGCCCGTCGTGGCGACGGACCACGTTGCTGCCGCCGCTGGCGCGCCGGCTCGGACAGGCGACCGACACGCTCTACCCGGTGCTCTCCCGGCTCCCGCTCCTCACCTCCCACCACCTGGGAATTCTCACGGCGCCGTGACGAGCCGGATGCCGGTGCGTCAGAGGCCGAGTTCGGCCAACCACGCCCGCACGAGCCCGCCCCAGGAGAACTCCGCCTCCACCAGTTGACGTCCACGTCGCCCCATCGCCGCGGCCCGGTCCGGATCGTCGAGCAGGGCGCGAATGACCGCAGCCAGCGCCGCCGGGTTCTCCGGCGCCGCATCCAAGCCGGCGCCGCTCTCCGTGACGAGTCGAGCGCCCTCGCCGGCCCCGCTGTACACGACCGGGATTCCCGATGCCATCACCGGGAACATCTTCGACGGGCGGGCGCCGTCGAGCAGCGGGAGATCGCGGAGAATGGCCAGCCCGGCCCAGGACGCACGGAACATGTGTGCGACCTCGGCCAACGGAACCGGATCGATGAACCGCACCGCGCCGGGATCGACCGTGTCGGCATGGGCCCGAACGTCGGCGCGCTCCGACCCATCACCGACGATCACCAGCACTGCGTCTGGGTGCGATCGCCGTACCTCCGCCATCGCGTCCACGGCGGTGACGAGGCGCTGCGCATAGCCGACGGTGCCTGCGTAGATCAGGGCCCGCCGACCCCGCAACCCGTACGCGTCGAGCACCTCCTCGTCAGGAGGCGCCGGTCGGAAGAGATCGACATCGACCCCGTTCGGAAGGAAGGTGACCTTGTTGGCGGGCACGTGCTTCTCGTCGATGAGACGATCCCGGATGCCCTCGGTCACCGCGTTCACCCAGCGCGCCCTCCGGTAGGTCCATGCTTCGAACCAGAACAGGAAGCGGGTCAGCTCGCCCTCCGGTAGCAGGCCGAGGTCGACCGCCGAATCGGGCCACAGGTCGGCCACGTTGAACACGATGGGGCGGCGCCAGATCAAACCTGCGAGTACGGCCGGCACAGCGAGAAAGGGCGGCGGTGACTCGACGAAGATGACGTCCGGCCGGCGGCTGCGAACCAATCCGAGCAGGCATGTGACCGAGAAGCTGCCGTAGTTGAAGAGGCGCCTCACGCCCCGGCCGGTGGCCGCGTAGATCCACGTCCGGCGGACCGTCACGCCGTCGGCGGTCTCACGCAGGTAGATCCTGCGCCGATATCCGTCCATGACGCGCCCGGTCGGGTGGTTCGGCATCGCGGTGACCACCTCCACGTCATGGCCGAGCCGGCGCAGTTCCCGCGCGAACGACGACAACCGGACCTGCGGTGCGCCGATCTCGGGTGGGTAGTACTGGGTCAGGAACAGGAAGCGGCTCACGACTGCGGATCCCGGCAGCATGACGCGGTCGAGGTCATCATGGCCGGGAGTATGGTGGATCCTGCCCGAGTGGGCAACGACGGACCCACCAGGAACCAGCCGCGCGCCGGCGGGAAGGCGGGCCGCCTCGGGGCCCGAGGCGGGGGCCACGCTGGGTGCTGGCTCCTCCAGGCGTACGGCGCCGAACTAGGGTGGGGAGATGGAGGAGATCCCGCTCCAGGACCGCCTGATCCGGGCCGTGTACCAGTTCCGACACCTGGCGACCCCGCTCCGCATCACCCTCGATGTCGCAGCGTGGACCGCCGCCATCGCGCTCGTGGTGTATCTGCGGTTCAACCTGAGCTTCGACCAGGGCTCCGGCAGCGGGCTGTGGAAGGCGCTGCCCCTGCTGATCGTGATACAGGTGCTGGCTGGGTATGCGGTCGGCCTGTACCGACGCCGCTGGCGCTATGGCAGCTTCGACGAAGTCGCCGCGCTCGTGGTGACCGCGGCCGTCACCACCGGTGCTCTCTACGCCTTGAACCACTCCTACCTCAAGCCACGGCCGGTGCCCCAGAGTGCAGTCCTCGCCGGGGGCGCCTTCGGTCTGGTGCTCATGGCCGCCATCCGGTACGTGTGGCGACTGCTGCTGGAGCGTCTCCGTCGGCCCACCGAGCGAACCGCTCAGAAGCTGCTGATCTACGGCGCTGGCGAGGGCGGCCTCCAGGTCATCACCGCCCTGTTGCGCAGCCCCACGTCGCGTTTCGTGCCCGTCGGCATGCTCGACGACGATCCCGCCAAGCAGCGGCTGTCCATGACGGGTGTGCCGGTGCTGGGTACGCGGCACGACATGTCACAGGCGAAGGACAGGACCGGCGCGACGACGCTGCTCATCGCGGTTCCCTCGGCCACGTCGCGGACGATCGGTGAACTCGCAGATCTCGCCGCGGATGCCGGTCTCGTCGTGAAGGTGCTACCCCCTGTCGACGAGCTGTTCGATCAGAGCAACGTGGGCGAGCGCGACATCCGCGACCTCACGGAAGCCGACCTGCTCGGCCGTCATCAGATCCAGACCAACATCGACGAGATCGCCGGCTACCTCACGGGCAAGCGAGTACTCGTCACGGGTGCCGGTGGCAGCATCGGAAGTGAGCTGTGCCGCCAGCTGCACCGCTTGGGCCCGGCGCAGCTGCTCATGCTCGACCGGGACGAGAGCGCGCTGCACCAGGTGCAGCTCTCGATCCACGGCCGAGCCCTCCTCGACACTCCCGACACGATCCTCGCCGACATCCGCGACGTCGAGCGCCTGCAGGAGCTGTTCACCAACCATCGGCCGGAGGTCGTCTTCCACGCCGCAGCCTTGAAGCACCTACCCCTCCTGGAGCAGTACCCGGACGAGGCGTACAAGTCGAACGTCGTTGGAACGCTCAACGTGCTTCGAGCGGCCGAGGCCACCGGCGTGAACGTGTTCGTCAACATCTCCACGGACAAGGCAGCCAACCCCATCAGCGTGCTCGGTTACTCCAAGCGGATTGCCGAGCGCCTCACGGCCCACGTGGGAAGGGAAGCCCCGTCCGGTACTTTCCTGTCCGTACGGTTCGGCAACGTCCTCGGTTCGCGCGGCAGCGTCCTCACCTCCTTCCACGACCAGATCGAGCGCGGCGGACCCGTGACAGTCACCGACCGCGAGGTGACCCGGTTCTTCATGACGATCCCCGAAGCGGTCCAGCTCGTTATCCAGGCCGGCGCGATCGGGCGAGCCGGCGAGGTGCTCGTGCTCGACATGGGCGAACCGGTGCGCATCTACGACGTCGCCCGCCGACTCATCGCTCAGGCGAACAAGCCCGTGCGCATCCAGTTCACAGGGCTCCGTCCCGGAGAGAAGCTGCACGAGGAGCTGTTCGGGGACGGTGAGCTCGACCACCGGCCCCGACACCCCCTGATCGCACACGCGACGGTCCCGCCGCTCACCGCAGATGGGTTGGAGGCATTCGCACCAGTCGACACGCGCCGGTGGATGGCCGACCATCGCTGAGTTCTCCCGTGGCGCCGTGATCCACGTCGGCGACACGGCCGGTGTACCCCAGCAGCTCGTGGCCGCGTTGCGCGCGGAGGGCGTCGCCGCCCAGGTCGTGGTCCCGCCGGTTCCCCTGGCCCGCGCACCCCGTGCGCTGAAGATCTTTTCGGTGCCCGCGCGCCTCGGGGCCAGCCGACGGATCGCCGCGATCG